>NZ_JBEGDJ010000023.1:0-63295 GCF_040191335.1 Nocardioides sp. YIM 152588
TCTCGGTCGCCCAGACCGCGGAAGGCGCCCTCACCGAGGTCCACTCCATGCTCCAGCGCATGAACGACCTCGCCGTGCAGTACAACTCCGGCACCCAGAGCACCGAGTCCAGGGCCGCGCTGTCCGCGGAGTTCACCGCCCTGAAGACCGAGATCGGCCGGATCCAGGACAACACCAAGTTCAACGGCAACACGCTGTTCGCCGGCGCCGCCCTGACCTTCCAGGTCGGCTACGCCAACGGCGACACGATCCAGATCTCGGCCGCGTCGCTCACCGACTTCGACGGCGCCACCGGCGCCGGGACCATCGCCGCCGCGGTCATCACCGACAGCGACACGATCCAGGCCGCGATCACCACGATCTCGACCCAGCGCGGCGCCCTCGGCGCGATCCAGAACCGATTCGAGCACACCGTGAACTCGGTCAACGTGGCCATCGAGAACCTCTCCGCCTCGGAGTCGCGCATCCGCGACACCGACATGGCCCAGGAGATGATGAACCTGACCAAGAACCAGATCCTGTCCCAGGCCGGGACCGCGATGCTGGCCCAGGCCAACTCCGCCTCCCAGGGCGTCCTCCAGCTCCTCCAGGGCTGACCCGGACACACCTGATCCGCGCGTGCCGGTGGGACCCACCGGGCCCCACCGGCACGCGACAGGACGACCGACCTAGCAGAACGAGACGACAGGGAGCACGGGGATGGCATCGACCGCGAGCATCGGCGGCCTGGCCAGCGGCCTGGACACCGCCGGCATCATCGACAGCCTCATGCAGCTGGAGGCCATCCCGCAGACCAAGCTCAAGAACCAGGTCAGCACCGAAGAGTCCAAGGTCAGCGCGCTGCAGAGCATCAACGCCGCGCTGGCGACGCTGGCCACGACCGCGAAGGCGCTGGCCACCTCCTCCACCACGACCGGCACCTGGGGCACGCTGTCCACGACCTCCTCGAGCACCGCGGTCTCCGCGACCGCGACCGGGAGCGCCAGCGCCGGCACGCTGACGGTCAAGGTCGATTCGCTGGCCACCTCCGCGAAGGGCTCGCTCAGCGGCACCGCGCTCACCGCGGGCGCCACCTACACCCTCTCGGGCGTCACCGACGCCGACGGCAACGCGATCACGTTCACCACCGCGAGCGGCACCTACAAGGAGCTCGCGGCCTCGATCAACGCCACGTCGGCCACGAGCGGCCTGAAGGCGGTCGTGGTGAACGACGGCTCGGCGAACGGCGTACTCCAGGTGGTGTCCACGACGACGGGGGCCGCCTCCAACTTCTCGATCGTCGACGGCGGCGGCGCGGAGCTCATCGCGGGCACCGGCGGCGCCGACGGCCAGATCACGGTCAACGGGGTGAGCATCACCGGCTCCTCCAACACCTACGCCAACGTCGTCGACGGCGTGTCGATCACCGCGACCGCGGTCACCGACACCGACGCGACGATCACGCTGGCGCGGGACGCGTCGACCCGCGGCGACGCCGTCAAGGGTCTGGTCGACGCGATCAACAACGTGCTGACCATGATCAGCACCCAGACCAAGGCCAACGGCGCCGACACCTCCTCCTCGGGGGTGCTCACCGGCGACAGCACCGTCCGCCAGGCCGGGCAGGCGCTGATCAACGCGATCTGGCCGGGCGGCACCACCTCGCTGGCCCAGTACGGCGTGGAGCTGGACCGCTACGGCCAGTACACCTTCGACGCCGACAAGTTCGCCGAGGCCTACGCCGCCGACCCCGACGGCGCGACCGCGGCCTTCGTCGGCACCGACGGGCTGGCGTCCCGGATCCAGGCCGCGGCCGAGGCCGCCTCGGACAAGTACGACGGCTACATCACCTCGTCCATCGCCGGCCGCAACAGCACGATCGAGCGGCTCAACGACAGCATCGACTCCTGGGACGACCGGCTCGAGCTGCGACGCGCGACCCTCGAGCGCCAGTACACCGCGCTGGAGACCGCCCTCTCCCAGCTGAACTCGCAGTCGGACTGGCTGACCAGCCAGCTCGCCTCCTTGACCAAGTCCTCGGACTGAAGGGGAACCCCATGACCAGCAGCGCCCTCGCCGGCAGTGCCCGCGCCGCCTACACCAGCAACGCCCTGACCACGGCCTCCCCCGCCCGCCTCCTCGTCATGCTCTGGGACCGCCTGGTCCTCGACATCACGCGCGGCGCGGCCGCGATCGACACCGCCGAGTGGGACGAGGCGCGCACCAACCTGCTGCACGCCCAGGACATCGTCGTCGAGCTCGAGGTCAGCCTCGACGTCGAGGCGATGCCGGCCGGTCGCCAGCTCGCGTCGCTCTACGAGTACCTGCGCGGTCGGTTGGTGCACGCCAACATCCACCGCGACCCGGCGGCCGCCCGGGAGGCCCTCAAGCTCGCCTCCGAGCTGGCCGAGACCTGGCGCCAGGCGGCGATGACGGCGGCTGTCCAGTGAGCGCCGCCGCGCCGAAGGCGCCCGAGTCCTGGGAGGAGGCGCTGCAGCGCCTCGAGGCCCACGTGGACCGCGCCGAGGGGATCATCAGCGGCCTGGCCGCCCCCGACGAGGACCACACCCACGAACCGTGGGTCGAGCCCACCGGACTGGGCCCGATGCCGACCGAGTTCCTCTTCCGCGCCAAGGAGCTGCTGGAGCGCCAGCAGCGGCTGATGGCGACGCTGCCGGCGCTGCTGGCCGACAACCAGTCCCAGCGCGCGGTGGCCGCCAAGGTCAGCGACGCCACCGCGGTCAAGAGCGGCCCGGTCTACCTCGACGTCACCGCCTGAGCCACCGGCTCATCCGCGAGTCGGCAGAAAGTTTCTGCCGACTCGCGTCGTTTTTGCGGCCGCCGACCGCGGCCGACGCCTCAGGAGCGGGCCCGACCCGACGATGAGTACGGCATGCGAGCGCTGATCATCGACGACTCCCGCACGATGCGCAGCATCCTGCGCCGGATCGTCACGGGCGTCGGCTTCGAGACCGCCGAGGCGGGCGACGGCCAGGAGGCCCTGGAGCGGATGGAGGACGGGTTCGTCCCGGACGTCTGCCTGGTCGACTGGAACATGCCGGTGATGGACGGCTACACGTTCGTCACCCGCGTGCGGGACAACCCCGAGTGGCGCAACGTCACCCTGATGATGGTGACCACCGAGAGCGAGCACGCCCAGATCGTGCGCGCGCTCGCCGCCGGCGCCCACGAGTACGTGATCAAGCCGTTCACCCCCGAGGCGATCGTCGAGAAGCTCGACCTCCTCGGCCTCATCGCCCGGGAGTCCGTGTGAGCACCCTGCAGGAAGCCCCCTCGACCGACGACGTCCTGGCCATCACCGAGGACGTCTGGCGCTCGCTGGTCGGCGAGGACGAGGGACTCGTCCCCGCGCCGCCGGCGCCCGGGCCGTACGACACCGCGTCGCCGTGGTCGGCGACGGTGACCGTCAGCGGCGGCTGGCACGGCAGCATCACCGTCGAGCTCGGCGACGACCTGGCCCGCTCCCTGACCCGGCGGATGCTGGCGATGACCGAGGACGAGGCGCTCGAGGACGCGGACCTGGCCGACGCCGTGGGCGAGCTGGTCAACATGGTCGGCGGCAGCCTGAAGAGCATCCTGCCCGGCCCCAGCGCGCTGTCCCTGCCGACCGTCGCGGCGGGACGCGCCGCCTTCGGCACCGAGACCGTCGAGGCCGCGCGCCTCGACGCCCACTGGCGGGAGCACGCGCTGCGGGTCAGCGTGCACCTGCCCACGAACCCGCCCGCCTGACGCGGGCGCCCCCACCAGCAGCGACAGCACCGAGGAGCACCACCATGAAGATCCTGATCGCCGACGACAGCCGGGTCATGCGGCAGATCGTGATCCGCACCCTGCGCCAGGCCGGCCACGGCGGCCACGACATCGTGGAGGCCGAGAACGGCCGCCAGGCGCTGGACATGGTCGCCACCGAGGCGCCCGACCTCGTCCTGTCGGACTGGAACATGCCCGAGATGAACGGCATCGACTGCCTGGTCGCGCTGCGCGGCACCGGCTCGCAGGTCCCGTTCGGCTTCGTGACCTCCGAGGGCTCGGAGGAGATGCGCGAGCGGGCGGCCGCAGCCGGCGCCGCGTTCCTGATCGCGAAGCCGTTCACCCCCGAGGCGTTCGACGAGGCGCTGCGCGCCGTCGTCTGACGCGACGCCGCCCGCCCCGTCCGCACCGCCCGCACCACGTTCCCGGAGGCCACGATGCCCGTCCACCTGCCCCAGCCCAAGGAGATGCGCGACGTCCTGACCGGCCTGCTCGGCCGCGAGGTGACGCTGCGCCCGGGCACGCCCTTCGCGCCGGGCCCGGACACCCCCGCCACCGTGGCGCTGTACGTCGACGACAGCGTCCGGATCGCGGCCGTGATCGCCTGCGACCTGGCGTTCTCGGCGTACGCCGGCGGCGCGATCGGCCTCACCCCGGCGACCGGCACCCAGGCCGCGATCGACGACGGCAAGCTCGACGACACCCTCGCGGAGAACCTGCGCGAGGTGCTCAACATCGTCGCCTCGGTCTTCAACGCTCCCGGCGCGGACCACCTGCGGCTGCACGACATGCACCCGGCCGGCCCGCCGCTGGAGCCGTGGGTGCGGATGCACACCCTGACCCTGGGGCGCCGCGAGGACCTGATCGTCGACGTCGCCGGGTACGGCGAGGGCCAGCTCTCGATCATCCTGGTCTGACGCGGGCCCACTCCCCCGGGGCCCGCGTCACCAGGCGCCAGGAGTCCGGTTGATTCAGGACTTCGTCCTGAATCCGTCCCGGAAGTCACACCCGCCTCATGTTCCCCACGCGGGAGCCGATGACCCACGCGAGCACGGATTGCTCGCCCCGACGCCGAAGGACCGGCACCCTCCTCCATTCTCGGTGGAACTCACAGAGGGAAGACACGTGTCCTTTGCTGCGTCCGACGCCGTCGGCCTGGTCCTGCACACGGCGATCAACGGCCTGTCCCTGCGCCAGCGGGTGACCGCCGACAACATCGCGAACCTCGACACCCCCGGCTTCCGGGCCAGTGCCGTCGACTTCGAGAGCGCGCTCGAGACCGCGATCGCGCGGGGCCAGCTCGACACCCCGATCTCCGCCTCCACGGCGCCCACGCAGACCCCGGTCGGGGAGAACGGCAACAACGTCGACCTCCGCAAGGAGTCGATGGCCGCCATCCAGACCCAGTACCAGTACCAGATCATGGGCCGCGCGATCAGCGACCGGCACACGATCCTGGCGACCGTGGCAGGTGCCCAGTGAGCGCCTTCGAGGCCCTGCGGATCGCCAACAGCTCGCTCGGCTCCCACCAGGTGTGGCTGGACGCGCTGGCCAACAACATCGCCAACGCCAACACCGTGCGGCCCACCGACGAGGACGCCTTCCAGGCGACCTACGTGGTCCTCGACCAGGTCGAGCAGGGCGGCGTCAAGGTCACCGGCTTCGAGGCGTCCGACGCCGAGGGCCGGATGGTCTACGACCCGGCCAACCCGGTCGCCGACGAGAACGGCATGGTGCGGGCCCCCGACATGGACATGTCCGACCAGATGAGCGAGCTGATCATGGCCCAGCGCGGGTTCCAGGCGTCGGTGCAGACCACCAAGCACGCCCAGGACACCTACAGCGCGGCGATCCAGATCGGGGCGAAGTGAGCATCGGGCCGCTGGAGCTCTCCAGCATCCTCCCCGGGCAGACCGGCGCCTTCGCCGGCTCCGTCTCCGGCGTCGGCCTGGCGCCGGCCGACGTGTCGGGCACCTCCGGCGCGGACGGCGTCAGCGGCGCCGAGTTCGGCGACCTGCTCATCGACGGCATCGACCGTCTCGAGGGGCTCACCGACAAGGCCGACAACCTCGCCGTCCAGGCCGCGACCGGCCAGCTGGAGAACATCCACGACTACACGATCGCGGCGAGCGAGGCGCAGGTCGCCACCCAGATGACGGTCGCCCTGCGCAACAAGGCGCTCGAGGCGTTCAACGAGATCATGCGGATGCAGGTCTGAGCGGGGTCTGAACCATGCGCACCAAGCTCACCTCGTCGCTCGCCCAGGCACGCGGCACGTTCTCCGAGTTCACGGTCGGCCAGAAGGCCGTCGCGATCGTCGGCGGCGGCGCGCTGCTCATCGCGGCGTTCCTCGTCTTCCGCTGGGTGGCCACGCCCACCTACGCCCCGCTGTACTCCAGCCTCTCCGGCGCCGACGCCTCGGCCGTCATCGACGAGCTCGAGACCGAGGGCGTGCCCTACAAGATCACCGGCAACGGCAGCACCGTCATGGTGCCCCGCTCCGACGTCTACTCGACCCGGATCGCGCTCTCCGGCAAGGGGCTGCCCGCCAGCAGCGACACCGGCTACAGCCTGCTCGACGACCAGGACCTCTCCACCTCGGAGTTCAAGGAGCAGACCGACTTCAAGCGGGCCATGGAGGGCGAGCTCTCCAACACCGTCGAGGCGATCGACGGCGTCCGCACCGCGGTGGTCCACCTCGCGATGCCGGAGAAGGAGGTCTTCACCGACGAGCAGGACCCGGCGACGGCGTCCGTGCTGGTCGACACCTCCCCCGGCACCACCCTCGACGACGAGCAGGTGCAGGCGATCGTCCACCTGGTCGCCTCCAGCATCGACGGGCTGGACCCCAAGAAGGTCACCGTCGCCGACTCCACCGGCAAGGTGCTCTCCAACCCCGAGGAGGGGACCGACGGCGTCGCCTCGACCCGCGCCAAGGCCGTCGAGCAGTACCAGAGCTCGGTGCAGGCCAAGATCCAGGCGCTGCTGGACAAGGTCGTCGGCCCCGGCAACTCCAGCCTCGCCGTGACCGCCCAGCTCGACTTCGACAAGGCCGTCACCGAGACCAACGAGTACCTCCAGCCCGCCGACGACGCCCCGCCGCTGACGTCGGCCGAGACCAGCGAGGTCTACACCGGCGCCGCCGCCGACGACGAGGTGGGCGGCGTGCCCGGCCCGACCGGCGACATGGGCGAGGACGCCACCACCGACGCCGACAGCTCCTACTCCAACACCAGCCGGACCGTCGACAACCCCTACGGCACCCGCGCCGAGCGCCGCGAGTCCGCCGCCGGCGCCCTGGAGCAGCTGAACATCAGCGCCGCCGTCGACGCCACCGCCGCCGCGAGCATCGACCCCACCGCGATCAAGGAGATGATCTCCGCCGCCGTCGGGATCAAGCCCAAGCGCGGCGACACCGTCGAGGTCACCGTCGTCCCGTTCGACCGGACCGCCGAGGAGGCCGCCGCCGCCGCGCTGGCGGAGGCCGCCGCCGACGACGCCCGGACCGAGCGGATGACGATGCTGCGCAACATCGGCATCGGCGGCTTCATCGCCCTGGCCGTGCTCCTCGCCTGGGTCCAGGCCCGCCGCCGCGCCGCGGCCCGCGCCCAGGCCACCGAGTACGTCGTCGAGCAGATCAGGGCCGACCAGGCGGCCCGCGCCGTCGAGGCCGCCCCGGCCGTCGCCGCCCTCGAGGTGGCCGAGGAGACCGAGGAGGACCGGATCCGCGACGAGCTGCTCGACCTGGTCGACAAGCAGCCCGAGGACGTCGCCGCGCTCCTCCGCGGCTGGCTCGTGGAGCCGCGGCCATGACCATCGCGACCACCTCCAGCCCGGTGATCGCCGGGCTCGGCATCCGCAAGGCCGCCGTACTGCTGGTGCAGCTCGGCAAGGACCGCGCCTCCCAGGTGCTCTCCCACCTCAGCGACTCCGAGGTGGAGGCGATCTCCGCCGAGATCACCCGCCTCGACTCGATCACCGCTGCCGAGCGGACATCGGTGATGGGCGAGTTCCATGACCTGGTCACCGCCCACGCGCACGTCGTCCAGGGTGGCTTCGGGTTCGCCGAGCAGCTGCTCCAGCAGTCCCTGGGCGCCGACCGCGCCAAGGAGGTCATGGAGCGCCTGCACGCCGCGGCGGTGCAGATGCCCTTCCAGTTCCTGCACCGGGCCGACCCCGCGCAGCTGCGCGGGTTCATCGCCGACGAGCACCCCCAGGTGGTCGCGCTGGTGCTGGCCCACATGGCCCCGGACAAGGCCTCGCTGCTGCTCAGCGGCCTGCCCGCCCACCAGCAGGCCGTCGTCGCCCACCGGATCGCGGTGATGGACCGCACCTCGCCGGAGATCGTCCGCACCGTCGAGAGCGTGCTGGAGCGCAAGCTCTCCTCGATGCTATCGCCGGCGGAGGTCTCCCAGGTCGGCGGCCTCGACCCGCTGGTCGACATCATCAACCGCTCCGACCGCCCCACCGAGCGCCAGATCGTCGAGGGCCTGGAGGGCCTCGACGCCTCGCTCGCCGAGGAGGTCAAGAGCCGGATGTTCATGTTCGAGGACATCACCGGCCTCGACGATCGGTCCGTGCAGCAGGTGCTGCGCCAGGTCGACAACGCCGAGCTGGCGCTGGCGATCAAGGGCGTCAGCGCGGGCGTGCGCACCAAGATCACCTCCAACCTCTCCGAGCGCGCGGCGCAGAACCTGCTGGACGAGGTCGACCTGCTCGGCGCGGTCCGCCTGGCCCAGGTCGAGGAGGCGCAGCAGAGCGTCATCCGCACCATCCGCCAGCTCGAGGAGCAGGGCCAGATCACGATCCGACGCGGGACCGAAGATGAGTTCGTCGTCTGAGCGCGTCACCGCGCCCGCGTCCGGGCCGGCGGTCGTGGTCGGGGCCGACGCGGCCGGCCTGGCCCCGGTGGCGCTGCCCGAGCTGCGCCGCGGCTCGTGGACCCGCCTCGGTGGCTCCTCGGTCCTCGGCGACGAGCTGACCGAGTCGCTGCTGGGCGGTCTCGCCGACCAGGCCCGCGACGCCGCCACGGCGCAGGGGTACGCCGTCGGCTGGGCCCAGGGTCGCCGCGAGGCCGCCGCGGAGGCGGCCGAGCAGGCCCGCCTGGTCGACGCCGACCGCGCCGCCGAGGACGCCCGCCGCGAGGCCGAGCACCGCGTCGCGGTCGAGGCGCTGGCCACCGCCGCCGCCGAGGTCCGGGGCGTGCTGGCCGGCCTCGCCGCCGACCTCGAGGCCCAGGGCACCGAGCTGGCCTGGGCGCTGGTCGAGGAGCTGCTGGGCCACCAGATCCGCGCCGAGGCCGGCGCCGACGTCGTGCGCCGCGTGCTCGCCGTGCTGCCGGAGGAGCCGCTGGCCACCGTCCGACTCCACCCCGACGTGGTCGGGATCGCCGCCGCGGCCGAGCTGGCCGACCGGGGGCTGACCGTCCGCACCGACCGGGGGCTCGCCCCCGGCGACGCCGTCGTCGAGTGCGACGGCTCCGTGGTCGACCTGCGCCTGGACCGGGCCCGCGAGCGGGTCCGCCGGGCGCTCGGCGCCGACCCGGACGACGGGGTGTACTGATGGCCGTCCTGACCCCCGCGATCGCCGCGCGCGCTCACGCCGCGACCCGACCGCTCCACCTGGGCACCGTGACCGAGCTCGTCGGCCTGCACCTGGTCGTGCGCGGCGTCGACGTCGCCGTGGGCGACCTGGTCGAGATCGAGGCGGCGGCCGCCCCGGGCACCCCGGGCGCCCCGCTGCTCGCCGAGGTCGCAGCGCTGCGCCCCGGCGAGGCGATCTGCCTGCCGCTCGGCAGCACCTCCGGCGTACGGACCGGGGACCTGGTCCGCGCGACCGGCGGCCCGCTGCGGATCCGGGTCGGCGACGCGCTGCGCGGCCGGGTGCTCGACGGCCTCGGCCGTCCCGTCGACGGCGGCCCCCGCCTCGGCGCCGAGGGCGACGGCACCGTCGAGGTGCCGGTCGACAACACCGCGCCGGGCGCGCTCTCCCGGCCGCGGATCACCGAGCCGCTCGGCCTCGGCGTGCGGGCCCTGGACGCCCTGGTCCCCTGCGGCCGCGGCCAGCGGATCGGGATCATGGCCGGCTCCGGCGTCGGCAAGTCGTCCCTGCTCTCGATGATCGCCCGCGGCACCGACGCGGCCGTCAACGTGATCGCGCTGGTCGGCGAGCGAGGCCGCGAGGTCCGCGAGTTCATCGACGGCGACCTCGGCCCCGAGGGCCTGGCCCGCTCGGTGGTCGTGGTCGCCACCTCCGACGCACCGGCCGTGGAGCGGATGCGCGCGGCCTTCACCGCGACCCGCATCGCGGAGTGGTTCCGCGACGCCGGCCGCGACGTGATGCTGATGATGGACTCCCTGACCCGCGTCGCGATGGCGCAGCGCGAGATCGGCCTCTCCGCCGGCGAGCCGCCGGCGACCCGCGGCTACCCGCCCAGCGTGTTCGGCCTGATGCCGCGCCTGCTGGAGCGGGCGGGCACCTCGGAGCGCGGCTCGATCACCGGGCTCTACACGGTGCTGGTCGAGGGCGACGACCTCCAGGACCCGATCGGCGACACCGCGCGGTCCATCCTGGACGGCCACGTGGTCCTCTCCCGCGACCTGGCCACCGCCGGCCACTTCCCCGCCGTCGACGTGCTGGAGTCGATCTCCCGGGTCACCTCGGCGGTGACCACGCCCGCGCAGCAGGAGACCGCCCGCGCGCTGCGGCGGATGCTCGCCGCGCACCGCTCCGTCAAGGAGCTCGTCGAGATCGGCGCCTACCAGCGCGGCGCCGACCCGCACGCCGACGCCGCGCTGGCCCGGCTCCCCCGCATCGAGGCGTTCCTGCAGCAGCGGATGGACGACGCCACCCCGACCGCCCGCACCTGGGCGCTGCTCGAGGAGCTGGTCGCATGAGCACCCACCGCGACGACCGCGGCCTGGACGCGGTGCGCCGCGTGCGCGAGGTCCGCGAGCAGGACAGCCGGCTCGGCCTGCAGCGCGCGGTCGCCGAGGAGGGCGCCGCCACCGACCGCCTCGCCGGCCTGCAGGGTCGGCTGGCCGACGCCTCGGTCCCCGCCGAGAGCTCCCCCGGCGCGCTGCTGATCCTGCGTACCGCCCTGGGCTTCCTCGGCGACCGGGTGGTCGACGCCCGCGACGCGACCCGCACCGCGGAGGCGGTGACCGTCGATGCGCGCGGCCACTGGAGCGCCGACCGCAGCCGGCTGGTCGCGGTCGAGCACCTGCTCGCCCGGCGCGCCGAGCAGCGCCGCCGCGAGGCCGACCGCCGCGAGGCCCGGGACGCCGACGACCTCGCCGCGCAGCGCTGGATGCGCGGCGCTGCCGAGGCGGCCGCGGGGACGGAGGCGCGCCGATGAGCCTGGACACCGTCACCGCGCGGATCGGCGAGATCCAGTCGCGGATCAACCAGCTGGCCCAGTTCAGCGCGCCGCTGGCCGCCGCGACGACCACCGCCGCCTCGACCTCCGGCACGAGCAGCGCGACCAGCGCCGCGGAGTTCGCCTCCACCCTCTCCACCACGCTGAGCGCCCGCACCACCACCACCGCCGGCGGCGTGACCGGCGACGACGTCGTCGCGGAGGCGCGGAAGTACCTCGGCGTCCCCTACGTGTGGGGCGGCACGGACCCGACGAAGGGCCTCGACTGCTCGGGGCTGGTGCAGCTGGTCTACAAGAACCTCGGCTACGACCTGCCGCGCGTCTCCTACCAGCAGGCCGCCGAGGGCACCCCGGTCGCCAGCCTCGCCGAGGCCCGGCCCGGCGACCTCATCGCGTGGGACAACTCCAGCCGCAACGACGGCGTCGACCACATCGCCATCTACATCGGCGACGGGAAGATGATCGAGGCGCCCCGCACCGGCCTGGACGTGCGGATCATCGACGTCCCGACGACGCCGGACGTGATCCGCCGGATCATCCCCGACGGCGGGGTGAGCGCCACCGCGGGCGCACGCACCGTGACCGGCACGACGGCGCCCCGGACCCTCGCCGGGATGGACGCCCGGGTGGCGAGCACCGTCCCCTACGCGAACCTGATCAACGCCGCGGCCTCGCGCACCGGCGTGCCCGGCGAGCTGATCGCGGCCGTCGCGCGGCAGGAGTCGGGCTTCGACCCGACCGCGGTCAGCTCGGCCGGCGCCCAGGGCCTGATGCAGCTGATGCCCGGCACCGCCGCCGGCCTCGGCGTGACGAACTCCTTCGACCCGGCGCAGGCGATCGACGGCGGCTCCCGGCTGCTGGCGTCGCTGCTGGACCGGTTCGGCAGCGTCGACCTCGCGCTGGCGGCGTACAACGCCGGACCCGGCGCGGTGCTCCGGTACGACGGCGTGCCGCCGTACGCGGAGACCCAGAACTACGTGAAGAGCGTGATGGCGATGGTGAGGTCCTGATGAGCATCACTCCGTTCGTCCCGGTGCCGGTCGCGGCACCCGCGCCCGCGGCGCCGCAGCGGGGCACCGACGGCGGCACCGACGCCGAGGCCCGCAAGGGCGACGGCGAGGCGTCGTTCGCCGCGCTGCTGCTCGGCTTCGCGGCGCCGACCGTCCCGACCGTGCCGGCTGTCCCGACCACGCCGACCGCGCCGACCGCGCCGAGCGACCCCACCCCCGAGTCGGCGGTCGTGCCCGCCGAGTCGGCAGTCGTGCCCACCGAGTCGGCAGCTGTTCCGACCGCGTCGCCGGTCGTGCCCGCTGTCGCGCCGGGGGCCGGCACCACCGGCACCACCGGCACCGCCACCGCGCCGGTGGCCGTCCCGCGGGTGCACGCCGGCACGGCCGAGGCTCCGGCCCCCGCCCCGAGCACCACCGCACCGTCGACCCCGAGGGTCCCGGCAGGGATCGCGGCGACCCCGGCTCCCGGCGACGGCGCGTCCGACGCCGGCGACGGCGGGACCCAGCACCGGGAGATGCCGGCGCGGGCCGTGCCGGCCAGCGCGGGCCCGGCCTCAGGAGGGTCGTCCCCGGACGCCGACACGGCGGCCGCGGGCACCAGCCCCCACTCGGCGGGATCGACCGCCAACTCGGCCGGCACCGGTGCCAGCTCGGTGGTCGGCGCGACCGTCGCCACGACGGGCAGCACCGCCACGGCCCAGGCCGCCGGCGCCCCGACCACCGGCGGCAGCCCCACCGCGGAGGCCGCGCTGCGCCGCGTCTTCCCCGAGATCACCCGGATGAGCACCGCCGGCAACGGCACCCACCGGCTCACCCTGGTGCTGCAGCCCGAGCACCTCGGCGAGGTCCGCGTGAACCTGGTGGTCCGCGACGGCTCGGTGCGGGTCACGATCGCCGGCGATCCCGGCAACACGGCCGTGCAGCGCGCGCTGGAGTCGGGCGCCCACCAGCTGCAGCGGATGATCGAGCTCGCCGGCGCCTCCGAGGCCCGGGTCCGGGTGGGCGACCACGCGTTCGGCCAGCTCGCCACGACCGCCGCCTCGGCCGGGCAGGCCGGTCAGCCCGGAGGCCAGCCCGGAGGCCAGGCATCGGCCCAGGGCGGCGGCCTCACCGACGCCGGCACGGGTGCCGGCACCGACGCCGGCCAGGGCCAGGACGGCTCGGCCGCCGGCTCCCGCCGCGAGGGCGGCGCGCCCGCCTGGCGCACCGGCACCGACGCCGCAGCCGCCACGACCACGAGCCCGACCACCGCAACCAGCCTCGGCCGGCCGGGCGACCCGAGCGGTCGCCTGGACCGGTCCCTGTAAGGAGCACCATGTCCGTCTCCGCCACCGAGGGCGTCTCGCCGTTCGCGCTCGCCTCCTCCACCACCACGAGCACCTCCACGTCGTCGTCCTCCGACGACAAGCAGATGTTCCTGGAGCTGATGGTCGCCCAGCTGCGCTACCAGGACCCGCTCAACCCGACCGACTCCAGCGAGTTCCTCGCCCAGTCCGCGCAGTTCAGCGCGCTGGAGGCGATGCAGGACGTCGCGGACCAGACCGCGCTGCTGGCCACCTCCCAGCTCGCGTTCGGCGCCACCGCGATGATCGGCAAGACCGTGCGGTGGAACGACGAGGACGGCGTCGAGCAGACCGGCACCGTGCAGGGCACCACCTTCACCGCCACCGGCCCGGTGCTCAGCGTGGACGGCCAGGAGGTCTCGCTCTTCGGCGTCACCAGCGTCGGCGACGCGCCGACCATCACGGCCGGCACCAGCACCAGCACCAGCACCAGCACCACCGACAGCACCAGCACGTCCGACAGCACCACCGCCTGACCCGGCAGCACTGATCCAGCACCAACGAAAGGTTCCACACCATGTTGCGTTCCCTCTTCGCCGGCATCAGCGGCCTGCGGACCAACCAGACCATGCTCGACGTGACCGGCAACAACATCGCCAACGCGAACACCACCGGCTTCAAGTCCAGCAGCACGATCTTCTCCGACACCCTCAGCCAGATGCTGACCGCGGCGTCGGGCGGCAACGCCGAGCGTGGCGGCACCAACCCGGTCCAGGTCGGCCTCGGCGTACAGCTCGCGGCGACGAGCCTCAACTTCAACCAGGGCTCGGCGCAGACCACCGGTCGCACCACCGACGTGATGATCCAGGGCGACGGCTTCTTCGTCCTGGCCGACGGTGCGGAGAACCTCTACACCCGCGCCGGCGCGTTCACGTTCGACAACTCCGGCACGCTGGTCGCGCCGAACGGCATGCGCGTGCAGGGCTACGCGCTCGACGCCGCCGGCGACGCGACCGGCGCCATGGTCGACGTCCGCCTCGACCTCGTCACCCCGCCGGCCGGCGTCGAGCTGACGTCGTACTCGATCTCGGCCGACGGCAAGGTCCGCGGCGTCTACTCGGACGGCGTGCAGCGCGACATCTGCCAGCTCGCCGTCGCCAACTTCACCAACCCGATGGGCCTGGAGAAGGTCGGCGACACCGCGTTCCGCGAGTCCGCGAACTCCGGGGCCCCGAACGCCGACCTCGCCGCCGGCACCCCGGCCGTCGCGGGACTGGGGCAGCGCGGCCAGCTGATGGCCGGCGCGCTGGAGATGTCGAACGTCGACCTGTCGGCCGAGTTCACCAACCTGATCCTGGCCCAGCGCGGCTTCCAGGCCAGCTCGCGGGTGATCACCACCAGCGACCAGGTGCTGGAGGAGCTGGTCAACATCAAGCGCTGACCCGCACCGCCTGGATCACGCCCAGGCACTCAAGTCACCCGTGGCCCGGCCGATCAGGAGATCTGCCGGGCCACGGACGGTCCTGCTCCCGAATCGGGCGCCGCACTGGTGCCGACCGCACACGGAGGTGCGCCCCATGATCTCGCTGACCCGTCTCTCCGGTTCGGCGTTCCTGCTGAACGCCGACCTGATCGAGCGCGTGGACAGCACCCCCGACACCGTGGTCACGCTCGTCGACGGCACGAAGTACGTCGTCTCCGAGGCGCCCGAGGTGGTGCTGGCCGAGGTCGTCGACTACCGCGCCCGGATCGTCGCCCGCGCGCCGCTGTTCGAGCACGACGCGTCCGGTGCCCGCGCCGGGGGCGCCGGCCCGGCCGGCGGCTCCACGCACCTGTCGGCGGTGCCGAGCACCGCGGTGCCGACCACCGCGGGGCGCCGCGCCGCGCCGCACCGCAACCGGGGGGCCGACTCATGAAGGACCGCGCATCGATGCTGGGCATCGGCCTGGCGTTCATCATCATCGTCGTCTCGAACATCCTCGAGGGCGGCAACCCGACCAGCCTCCTGCTGCTGCCGCCGATGCTGCTGGTCTTCGGCACCACGATCATGGTCACCGTCGCCGGCGGCACCATGGCCGACGCCAAGGACGCGGTGAAGAACTTCAAGCGCGCGCTCACCGACGGCGTCGCCCCCGCCGAGGACCTGGTGCCCGAGGTGGTCTCCCTGGCGGAGAAGGCCCGTCGCGAGGGCCTGCTGGCCCTGGAGGACAGCGTCCGCGACGTCGACGACCCGTTCCTGGTCAAGGGCGTCACAATGGCCATCGACGGCACGGACCCCGAAGAGCTCCGCGACATCATGGAGTCCGAGCTGCGCGCCAAGCGCAAGGACGACAAGCAGGCCGCGAAGTTCTTCAACGACGCCGGCGCCTACGCGCCGACCATCGGGATCATCGGCACGGTCATGGGCCTGGTGCACGTGCTGGAGAACCTGGCCGCGCCCGAGGAGCTGGGCCACCTGATCGCCGCCGCCTTCGTGGCGACGTTGTGGGGCGTCACCTCCGCCAACGTGATCTGGCTGCCGATCGGCAGCCGGCTCAAGCGCATCGGCGAGCTGGAGTGCGCCCGGATGGAGCTGGCCATCGAGGGCGTCGCCGCCATCCAGGCAGGCTCGAACCCGCGCCTCGTGGCCGAGAAGCTGCGCTCCCTGATCCCCACGGCCACCGCGGACGTCGAGGCGGCCTGATGTCGACCGCCCCGAAACGGCGGCACCAGCGCCACGACGACCACGACGACGAGCACGGCGGCGGCCACGAGCGCTGGCTGGTGACCTACGCCGACATGGTCACGCTCCTGATGGTGCTCTTCATCGTCATGTTCGCGATGTCGACCGTGGACGCCACCAAGTACGAGGAGCTCAAGAACAGCCTCGCCAACGGCTTCGGCAACCCCTCCATCCTGGAGGGCAACAACTCGGTGATGGACGGCTCGAGCTCGGGCACCGAGGACGACTTCAGCATGCTGATGGACGGCCTCCCCGACAGCACCCGGTCGGTGGTGAGCGAGGCGCTGGAGGAGGCCGACAAGCTCCGCGACCAGCGGCGCTACGCCCAGGCCCAGGCCGAGCTGGACCGCATGATCCGGATCTGGGACAAGGCCGACGCGGCGCTGAAGAAGGCCGGCCTGCGCGGCGACGTGCGGGCGAGCGTGAACGACCGCGGCCTGGTGATCAGCCTGGTCTCCCGGCACGTCGTGTTCCTGCCCAACATCGCCGACCTGACCACCCGCGGCCAGCGGGTCGTCGACGCCCTGGCGCCGGTGCTCGCCGCGCTGCCGGAGCAGATCGAGATCGACGGGCACACCAACCAGGTGAAGGTGAAGCCGAAGTACTACCCGACCGACTGGGAGCTCTCAGTGGCCCGCGCGGTGCACGTGCTGCGCCGGCTGCAGGAGGCCAACGGGCTGCCGGCCACCCGGCTCCAGGCCACCGGGTTCGGCCACACCCGCCCGCTGGTGGACCCGAAGAAGCCCGGCTCGCAGGCCGTCAACAAGCGCGTCGACCTGGTCGTCCTCAGCGACGCCGACGCCTCGACGCGAGCCCTGACCGAGGAGCTGTTCAAGGAGCAGTACGGCGACCGGCCGCGACGCGACCTGACGCCCGACCTGAGCGCCGCTCCGCGACCGGACCCGAGCAGCGACCGAACCGCCGATGAGGAGACAGCCTCGTGACCGCCACCCTGCAGCCCGCCGAAGCGGCCGCCCCGCCGAAGAAGTCCCGTAGCCGCCTGCTGCTCGCGCTGGTGGTGGTCGTCGCCGTCGCCGCCGGCGGGTGGTACTTCTTCCTCAAGCCGGCCGGCGCCCCCAAGGAGCCGGAGCCGGGCGAGGTGGTCCGCCTCGAGTCGATCCAGGTCAACCTCGCCGACGGCCACTACCTGCGCCTGGGCATGGCGCTCCAGCTGAGCACGGACGCCTCCCACGGGGCCGACGGCGCCAAGGCCCAGGACGCCGCGATCGGGCTCTTCAGCGGCCTGCCGATGCAGGAGGTCAACAAGGCCAGCGAGCGCGAGAAGCTCCGCGAGCGCCTCAACGAGATCCTCGAGGCGAGGTACCACCACGAGGTGCTCGAGGTGTACTTCTGGGAGTTCGTCACCCAGTAGCGCCGACCAGGAGCCCGGGCCGATGTCCCGGGTCCTCGGGACGACGTCCCGCACCCCCTCACCCGTTCGGGTCACGGGGGTCCCGAACCTGGGCCCGGAAGGTCCCAGGGTCGTCGTTGTGACTCAGGTCCCCGACGCGGGCGACGATGGACCACTCGTGACCCCCGGACCGGCCGCGCACAGCGGCCAGCGAGCCCGACGGCGGACGCGCGCGATCGACGCGACGCCGTACGACTTCCGGCGCCCGATCCAGCTCTCCCGCGAGCACCAGCGCACCCTCCAGCTCGGCTTCGACGGCTTCGCCCGCCAGGCGACGACCGTCTTCACCAGCTCGCTGCGGACGGTGTGCACCATGAACCTGGTCGACATCGCGCAGCGGACCTACTCCGAGTACGTCGACAGCCTCGGCTCGTCCACCTTCATGACGCTCTTCTCGGCCGAGCCGATGCCGGGCACCGGCGTGCTGGAGATCCCGATGTTCGCGACCATGTCGTGCGTCGACCACATGCTCGGCGGTCCCGGATCGGACAGCCAGCCCAACCGGCCGCTCACCGAGATCGAGCAGGGCGTGATCCGCGGCCTGGTCGACCGGCTGCTGGCCGAGATGCGCTACTCGCTGGGCGGCATCGTGGCGCTGGACCCCGTCGTCACCGGCATCGAGTACAGCCCGCAGTTCGCCCAGGTGGCCGGCGCGTCGGACGTGATGGTCGTGGTCACCTTCGAGCTGCGGATCGGCGCCCGGGACCACCAGGTCACCGTCTGCCTGCCGTTCTCCGGCCTGCTCCCGTACCTGGCGCACTCCACCGGCGCCGGGTCGATGTCGGACCGCGAGCGCAACCAGCGCGCGCACTCGGCCAACCTGCTGCAGCAGCACTTCACCGAGGTGCCGGTCTCGGTCGCGGTGCGGTTCCGGCCGTTCCGGATGGACCCCGCCACCATCGCCGGCCTCGAGCCCGGCGCCGTGCTCCGCCTGGGGCACCCGTCCACGGCGCCCCTGGACGTCGCCGTCGGCGACACCACCTTCGCGCACGCCACCCCGGGGGCCCGCGGGCACCGCCAGGCCGCGCTCATCGTCACCACCCCCGAGGAGGACTCATGACCGACGCACCCGAGCAGCTCGCCGAGGCGGTCGCGACGGCCGTCGCCGGCGCGCTCCCGTCGCAGGCGCCGCTGACCACGGCACCCGCGCAGGAGGGGTCGGCCCACGTCACGTCCGCGTTCGCGGGCGCGGTCGCCGCCGACCTCGACGGCGGGGTGCCGGGCCCGGTGGTGCTGTGCGTCGGCTCGGAGCTGGTCGACGCGCTGGCGCAGAGCCCGTTCGGCGAGCTCGACCTGGCGTCCGCGGTGCAGCCGGCCCTGGATCTCGCCGCCGCCGGCCTCGGCGCCCAGGCGCGCCCGGCCCGGGTGCTCGACCTCGGCGCGGACGGCACCGACATCACGGCCGTGCTGGGCGGCCCGTTCCTCACGGTGCCGCTGATCGGCACCGGCATCGCGGCCGCCGTGCTGATCTCGCACGCGACCGCCCAAGGAGCCCGCACCCCGGTCGACGTCGCTGTGGGGGCGGCGGCCGAGCCGGGCGCTGCGGCCGACGCGGGGGCGGCGGACCGGCCCGCCGAGCCGTTCGTCCCCGCGTTCGGGTCCGCCCCGGCGCCCCGGATGGCCCGCGGGCTGGAGATGCTGCACGGCGTCGACATGGAGGTCACCGTCGAGCTGGGCCGCACCCGGATGACGGTGCGCGACCTGCTGGCGCTGACCCCGGGCGCCGTCCTGGAGCTGGACCGGGCGGCGGGCAGCCCGGCCGACCTGCTGGTCAACGGGCGCCTGGTGGCCCGGGGCGAGGTCGTCGTCGTGGACGAGGACTTCGGGCTCCGGGTGACCGAGATCGTCGACGCGGCCGCGGCGGTGTGAGCGATGACTGACGGTGCTCCCTCGATGGTCGAGCTCGGCTTCCGCCTGGTCGGTTGCCTGGCGCTGGTCGTCGGCCTGCTGTTCCTGATCGCCCGGTTCGCCAACCGGCGCTTCACCGCCGCGGCGGGCGCCCCGGTCCAGGTGATCGCCCGGCAGCAGATCACCCGGTCGAGCGGCATCGCGGTGGTCACCGTCGGCGACCGCGTGCTGGTGGTCGGCACCACCGACCAGCAGGTCTCGCTGCTCGCCGAGCTCGAGCCCGACGAGCTGGTCGACCCGGTCGTGCCCGGCGCGGACCTCGACGACCTCGACGCCTTCGGGGGCCTGGACGACCTCGAGGAGCGGGACCACCTCGAGGAGCGGGGCGGACGGGACCGCGAGCCCGTGGCGGCCGGCAGGGTGCCGAGCCAGCGCCGGGCGGACGCGGCCCCGACCGACGGCGCGCTGGCCGGGTCGGTGCTCTCCCCGGCCACCTGGAAGCAGACCCTCGCGTTCTTCACCGGCGCCGACTCGACCGACCGGCCGCGCCGGTCCGTCGGCTGACGTCGCTCCTCCGCGCTCCCTCCCCCATGAGCCCGACCCCGCTCCGCGCCGTGAGGCGCGCCCTCGTCCTGGTCCTCGGCCTCGCCGCCGGCCTGCTGGTCCCGCTGCTCGGCGGGGTCGCGCACGCGGCGCCGACCGGCCCCAACGGACCGAACGGCCCCAGCGGCGACGCCACCGTCCAGATCGACCTCGGCGGCCTGACCGACGAGCCCAGCAACGGCCTCGTCATGCTGCTGGCGCTCACCCTGCTGAGCCTGCTGCCGGCGATCATGCTGACCTGCACCAGCTTCACCAAGATCCTCGTGGTGCTGGGCCTGACCCGCAACGCGCTGGGCCTGCAGCAGACGCCGAACAACCAGGTCCTGGCCGGCCTGGCGCTGTTCCTCAGCCTCTTCATCATGGCGCCCGTCCTGGGCGCCATCAACGACGCCGGCGTCCAGCCCTACCTGGACGGGCAGAAGACGACGTCGCAGGCGTGGAACGACGGCCTGGAGCCGCTGCGCGGCTTCATGCTGGACAACACCGGCGACGACGAGCTGAAGCTGCTCACCAGCGTCGCCGACCGTGACCTGCCCGAGGACCGCGACGACGTGTCGACGGCGACGCTGATCCCGGCGTTCGTCCTGTCGGAGCTCAAGGACGCCTTCATCATCGGGTTCATCATCTTCATCCCGTTCCTGGTCATCGACATCGTCGTCAGCGGCGCGTTGATGAGTCTCGGCATGATGATGATGCCGCCGGTGATGGTGTCGCTGCCGTTCAAGCTGCTGCTGTTCGTCATGGTCGACGGCTGGGCGCTGGTGATCAGGTCGCTCGTCTCCTCCTACGGGGGTGGCGGGTGAGCGACACCGCCATCATCGAGATCGCCCTGAAGACGATGATGGTCGCGATGCAGCTGTCGGCGCCGATCCTGGCGACCGCGCTGTCGGTCGGCTTCGCGATCTCCCTGTTCCAGTCGATGACGCAGGTGCAGGAGTTCACGCTCTCCTTCGTGCCCAAGCTGGTCGCGGTCGGTACCGCGCTGCTGGTCTCGGGCAACTGGATGCTGCACACCCTGATGGCGTTCACCTACGAGCTGTTCGACATGCTGCCCGGCCTGCTGGCCTGAGGGACCCGGATGACCATCACGGTGGACGGGGCGCCGTTGCTGGCGCTACTGCTGGCCTCGGTGCGCGTGGCCGCGTGGCTGGTGGTGGTGCCGCCGTTCTCGACCCGCGCGATCCCCGTGATGGGCAAGGTGGTGCTCTCGGTCGGGCTGGCGATGGCGATGGCGCCGACCCTGGCCTCCTCCCCGCTGCCCAGCACCGTCGTCGAGCTGGCGATCAGCGCCCTGCTCCAGGTGCTGATCGGGGTCGGCATGGGCTACGTGACGATGCTCCTGTTCGCCGCCGTCGCGGCGGCGGGATCGCTGGTGGACCTGTTCGGCGGCTTCGCGGTGGCCAGCGCCTGGGACCCGCTGTCGGCCAACGTCAACACGGTCTTCGGCCGCTTCCACCAGATGCTCTTCACCGCGCTGCTGCTGGTCTCCGGCGGCCACCTGCTCGTCATCGGCGGGCTGCTCAGCACGTTCTCCTACGTGCCGCTGGCCGGGCCGACCGGGCTCTTCGACGCCTCCGGCTGGCCGGAGCTGCTGATCACCGCGTTCTCGATGTTCTTCACCGTCGCCGTGCAGATCGCGCTGCCCATGATCGCGGTGCTCTTCGTGGCCGACCTGGCGCTCGCGCTGCTGACGAAGGTGGCGCCGCAGCTGAACGCGATCAACGTGATGTTCCCCGCCAAGATCGGCCTCACGCTGCTCCTGCTGGGGCTGACGTTCCCGCTGCTGCCCGGCGCCGTGAGCCGGATCGTCGACCTGGCCAACGAGGCCATGGCGACGATGGTCGGGGCCGGCTGAGCCGGCGGTGCGAGGGGAGGTGGAGCGATGAGCGCGGACGCCGGCGGCGAGAAGACCGAGAAGCCGACACCGAAGCGGAAGAAGCAGGCCCGCAAGGACGGTCAGGTCCCGCGCACGGCCGAGCTCGGAGGCTGGCTCTCGGTGCTCGCCGTGGCGCTGATGATGGGCCCCCTGCTCGACCGCGAGGCCGATGCGCTGACGACGATGCTCGGGGTCAACCTGCGTGCGCTGCAGGACCCGGAGCCGGCGCTCGCGCTGACGCTCCTGGGCGAGGGCGCCCGGCACGTCTTCGTCACCCTGCTCATCCTCGGCTCGACGGTGATGCTGATCGGCGTGCTCTCGGCGATCGCGCAGGGCGGCTTCTTCCTCTCCCCCAAGCTCGTCAAGCCGGACCCCAAGAAGCTCAGCCTGCTCAAGGGCGCGAAGCGGGTCCTCGGCCCCCAGGCGTGGTGGGAGGGCGCGAAGACCCTGATCAAGAGCTCGATCGTGGCGATCATCGCCTACCGCGCGGTGCTCGCGATCATGCCGCTGGTCGGCGGCTTCATGCCGATCCAGACGGTGCTCAGCGAGCTCGGCGACCAGGTGACGAACCTGTTGATCACCGCCGCCCTCGCCGGCCTGGTGATGGCCGCCGCCGACTACGCGATGTCGCGCCGGCGGATCGGCAAGCAGGTCAGGATGAGCCACCACGAGATCAAGCAGGAGCACAAGCAGACCGAGGGCGACCCGCTGGTCAAGAGCGCGATCCGCAGCCGCCAGCTGGCCGCCGCCCGGAACCGGATGCTGGCCGACGTCGCCGACGCCGACGTGCTGCTGGTCAACCCGACCCACGTGGCGGTCGCGCTGCGCTACGACCCCGAGAAGGGCGCGCCCCGGGTGATCGCGCGCGGGGCGGGGGCGATCGCGGCGAAGATCCGCGAGCGGGCGGACGAGGCGCGGGTGCCGACCGTGCGCGACGTCCCGCTGGCCCGCGCGCTCTACCGCTCCACCGAGGTGGGGCAGGAGATCCCGCGCGAGCTGTGGGCCGCCGTGGCGCAGGTCCTGGCCTTCGTGCTCAGCCGGCGCACGAAGGGGCAGTACGGCGGGGAGCACCGCTCCCCACGGCGTACCGAGGACCTGCCGGAGGTGCTGGCCCGCGGCCGCCGGGCGCGCGGCTCGTCGGGCGCCGGCGTCAGCCGAGGACCGACGCCGCCAGCGAGGTGAAGAAGCCCAGGCCGTCGGTGCCGGAGCCGGTCAGCTCCTCGACCGCGTGCTCGGGGTGCGGCATCAGGCCGACCACGTTGCCGCGGGCGTTGGTGACGCCGGCGATGTCGTTCATCGAGCCGTTGGGGTTGACCTCGAGGTAGCGGGCCACGACCTGGCCCTCGCCCTCGATCCGGGCGAGCGTCTCGGCGTCGGCGACGAAGCCGCCCTCGCCGTTCTTGAGCACGACCCGGATCTCCTGGCCGACCTCGTAGGCCGACGTCCACGGCGTCCGGTTGTTCTCGACGCGCAGCAGCTGGTCGCGGCAGACGAACTTGCGGTGGTCGTTGCGGATCAGCGCGCCCGGGAGCAGGTGGGACTCGCAGAGGATCTGGAAGCCGTTGCAGATGCCGAGCACCGGCATGCCGCGGCCGGCGGCCTCGACGACCTCGGTCATCACCGGCGCGAACCGGGAGATCGCGCCGCAGCGCAGGTAGTCGCCGTACGAGAAGCCGCCGGGGAGCACGACCGCGTCGACGCCCTTGAGGTCGGCGTCGCCGTGCCAGAGGGCCACGGCCTCGTTCCCACCGATCCGGACGGCGCGCTGGGCGTCGACGTCGTCGAGGGAGCCGGGGAAGGTGACGACGCCGATCCTCACTGCTCGACGCTCACCGTGTAGTTCTCGATGACCGGGTTCGACAGGAGCGTCTCGGCCATCTGGTTCACCTCGGCGAGCACCTCGTCGGTGATCTCGCCGGCGAACTCCAGCTCGAAGCGCTTGCCCTGACGGACGTCGCTCACCCCGGTGAAGCCCAGACGGGGCAGTGCGCCCTGGACGGCCTTCCCCTGGGGGTCGAGGATCTCGGGCTTGGGCATGACGGCTACGACAACTCGGGCCACGCGGAGATCATAAGGGCGGGAGCCCCCGGGGACAGCATCGGGCGAGACCGCGGGCCGCGGTCCCTCGTGCCGCGCCCGTGGGTGCGGCAGACTGGGGAGGTGACCAACTTCGCGCGCGCCGGCATGACCTCCTCTCCGCTGGGCCTGCAGTTCCCGCAGTCCCTCGCCGTGTACGACGACTACGCGGCCGCGCAGCGCACGGTCGACTACCTGGCCGACCAGAAGTTCCCTGTCGAGCAGTGCATGATCGTCGGCACGGACCTCAAGCGGATCGAGCGGATCACCGGCCGCCTCAGCACCGGCCGGGTCGCGGTCGGCGGGATCATGTCGGGCCTGTGGATCGGCCTCTTCATCGGGCTGATCTTCAGCATCTTCACCGAGGAGGGCGTCTTCAGCGTGATCGCCTCGACCATGGTCATCGGCGCCGGCTTCGGCGTGATCATGGCGCTGGTCGGCTACGCGTTCACCCGCGGGCGCCGCGACTTCTCCTCGATCACCCAGGTGGTGGCGACCAGGTACGAGGTGCTGGTGGAGCACAAGAGCGCGGCGCAGGCGCGCGAGCTGCTGGCCGGTCTGCCCGGCGCGCTGCCCAACCCCTTCACCGAGTAGCGCGAGTCGGCACAAGCTGACGGTCAGTTTCTGCCGGCTCGGCGTCAGAACGTCTCGCCGGTGAGGCGCTCGTAGGCCTCGATGTAGCGGCTGCGGGTGCGCTCGACGACCTCGGCGGGCAGCGGCGGCGGCGCCTCGCCGGACGACTTCACCCAGCCGCTCTCGGGCGAGAGCGCCCAGTTGCGCACGATCTGCTTGTCGTACGACGGCTGCGTCTGCCCCGGCTGCCACTCGTCGGCGGGCCAGTACCGGGAGGAGTCCGGGGTGAGCACCTCGTCGGCGAGCACCAGCCCTCCCGCGGCGTCGCCGGTGAGCACGCCGAACTCGAACTTGGTGTCGGCGAGGATGATGCCGCGGTCGCGGGCGATGCCCTCCGCGCGGCCGTAGACAGCGATGGTGAGGTCGCGCAGGGCCGCCGCTCGGTCGGCGCCGACGGTGGCCGCGACCGCCTCGTAGGAGACGTTCTCGTCGTGGTCGCCCAGCGCCGCCTTGGTCGCCGGCGTGAAGATCGGCGCGGGGAGGCGGCTGCCGTCCTCCAGGCCGGGCGGCAGCGCGATGCCGCAGACCTCGCCGGTGGCGCGGTAGTCGACCAGGCCGGAGCCGGTGAGGTAACCGCGCGCGACGCACTCCACCGGGAGCATGTCCAGCTTCTCGCAGATCACGGCGCGGCCGCGCACCTCCGCGGGGATGTCGGCCGGGTCGGCGCTGACGACGTGGTTCGGCACCAGGTCGGCCAGCTGCTCGAACCACCACAGCGACGTGCGGGTCAGGATCTCGCCCTTGCCGGGGATCGTCGTCTCCAGGACGTAGTCGAAGATCGAGAGCCGGTCGCTGGCCACCATCAGCAGCTTGCCGGCGTGCGGCCCCTCGGTGAGCTCGTAGAGGTCACGGACCTTCCCGGAGTGCAGGTGGCGGGCGCCGGGGAGCGCCGGGGCGGGCGGGATGTTCGCGAGCGTCACGGGGTCCAGCCTAGTGACGTGGGGCCGCCCGGCCGGGGGGTGGCTGCCCGTCCCCGGGGCCGAGGTGGCACAGTGTGGCCATGTTGGAGTCTGCGGAGACACCCCTTCAGGTTCCCGGCGTCGCCCCCGAGGCGATCGTCTGGGAGGACGAGATCTGGGTCCTCGCCCGGCACGACGCCGGTGCCAAGCTGGGCCTGACGCTGCACCACCGCGAGCCGGAGGCCCTCGGCCAGCTCAGCGACGACCACGCGTCGCAGCTCGGCCGGATCGGCAACCGCCTGGTGCGGATCGTCGAGAACCTGCCCGGCGCGGGCGCGGTCGAGCTGGGCCGCAACCCGGACGTGCACGCGAAGCTGTACTTCGAGGTCGAGGACGTCGCGGACGACAGGCTGTCCGAGATCGCGATCAAGCTCGCGAACTGGGGTGGCGTCGCCCGCGCCTGACGGGTCCGGTGGTTTCGAGGCTCGCTTCCCTCGGGCCTGACGGGTCTGGTGGTTTCGAGGCTCGCTTCGCTCGCACCTCAACCACCGGAAGGGCTCGCGATCGCCCACGTCGGGCGACCGCGGAGCCCCTAGGCTCGGGGCATGCCCGTCGTGAAGATCAACGCCATCTCCGTGCCGCCCCAGGCCGGCCCCGAGCTCGAGAAGCGCTTCGCCGCGCGCGCCGGCGCGGTGGAGGGATCGCCCGGGTTCCTCGGCTTCCAGCTGCTGCGGCCCACCGCCGGCGAGGACCGCTACTTCGTCGTGACGCAGTGGGAGGACGAGGAGTCCTTCGCCGCCTGGCGCGACGGCGACGCGCGCGCCGCGCACGCCACCGCACCCGGCGAGGCGCCGCGCAAGCCGGTCTCGACCGGCGCGGACCTGCTCGAGTTCGAGGTCGTGCTGGACGTGAGGCCGACCGCCTGAGCCCACGCCGAGCCCACACCACGGCTCCGGCGGTCGCGGGCCGTCCGCGACCGCCGGAGCCGGCGGAGTCGCTCCGGCGCTACTCCGTGGCCGGCTTGGAGAGGCTGAGCAGCGCCCAGCCGACGAGCACGAACATCACGCCCAGCCCGGCCACGAGCGCGGCGACGCCGAAGGCGACCACGGACGTGAAGAGGCTGGCGCGGAGGAACGACGCGTTCATGACGGTCGGCCGGCGCTCGTCGTCCTGCGCGAGCTCGGCGTAGGTCTGGCCGTCGGCGATCTCCTCCGCGTGCTTGGCGATGATGTCCGCCTGCGCGAAGGCGGAGAACGGTCCGTTCACCTCGTCGCCGCCGAGGAAGTCGGCGTCCTCGGAGACGGTGATCTTCTCGTCGCCGAGGGTGGAGGAGACCATGGCGTAGGTCCCGATGCCCACGACGAAGAAGATGGCGCCGAGGACGATCAGGATGATCGAGACGATCTTGACGGTGTTGTTGCCCTTGGTGCCGGCCGGAGCGGCCGGAGTCTGCGGTTCGCTCATGGAGCCACCAAACAGCACGCTGACGTGCGGCGGCAAGGGACTAACGGCGTGGCGCAGGGTAGGAATTTCGACCCGGACATGCCGACCCGCCAGTAACTTCCGCCCCAATCGGCACAGACGACACACGCCAGAGCGGCCCGCCACGTCGTCGTGGCGGGCCGCTCGGTCGCGCTGGTGCAGTCGTCAGAAGCGGGTCACTTCATCAGGTAGCAGGGCTCGGTGAACTCGTAGGCCTCCGCGGTCGGGCCGGTGAAGGCCTCCACGGCGACCTTGACCTTGTCATCGGCCTTCGGGTCGACGGCGTTGAGCTGGGTGACGCGCACGGCGTCCTCGTTCGGGTCGCCGGCCCAGTTGCCGGTGCCGTCGGGCAGGGTGCCCTCGCTGTCGATGCCGGTCAGGCTGTTCGCGGTCTCCACCATGCCCTCGCGGGTCAGGGCGTCGTCGTCGATCGCCTTCTCCAGGATCGCCTTCATCACGTAGCCACTGCCGTAGCCGATCGCGTACCAGTCGTTGGGCGCCATGTCCCCCGCGGACTCGCGCATCTTCTCCTGGCCGGGGGTGTCGGCGTTCCAGGTCGGGAACGAGGTGGCCTGCATGTAGAGCGCCTCGATCGCCGGCCCCGCCGGGGAGTCCACGATCGCGGTGTTCCACGTCGGGATCGAGCCGACGAACTGGCCGGTGAAGCCCTGCTGGGCCGCGCCGCCGATGACGGTGGCGACCTCGAGGGGGCCGGTGGAGATGATGACGAAGTCCGGCTTAGCCTTGAGCAGCGCGCCGACCGCGGCGGTCTGGTCGTCGCCGCCGTCCACCGTGCCGGTGGTGATGTCGGTGAACTTCAGGCCGCGCTCCTCCGCCGCGATCCGGGCGCCGACCATCGCGTCGTCGCCGTAGTCGCCGGGGAAGTGGACCGCCGCGATCGACTTCGCACCCTGGTCGGCCGCGTAGTCGACGACGTTCATCGCCTCGGCGCAGTAGCTGGTGCCGACCTCGATCGCGGTGTCCTCCCAGATCCAGTTGGAGCCGAGGGAGGCCGGGCCGACCAGGATCGACTCGTTGGTGGCGTCCTCGAGGATCGCGTTCGTCTGGGCCGTGCCCAGCGACTGCGCGACCGCGAGCACGTCGTCCTTGATCTCGTTGAAGAGCTTGGCGTGCTCCTCCGGGTCGTAGCCGGTGTCCTTGACGTACTCGGTCACGTTGACCTCGTAGTCGCCGACGCCGCCGTCCGCGTTGATGCCGTCCCAGAACGCCTTCTGCCCGGCGGTGAACGGCTCGCCGACCCCCTTGAAGACACCAGTGAGGTCGGTGAGGGTCCCGAGGTAGATGCAGCCCTTGCTGTCGTCGACGGCGTCCGGACACGCCTCGTCGGTGACGCCGGGCGCGGATCCCGCCTCGGTGTCGTCGTCACGGCCGCATCCGGAGACGGCCAGGGTCACGGTCAGGGCGGTTGCGAGCACGCCCAGACTTCTCGACCTTCGGATCACGGTTCCTCCTGGTTTTCCTTGTGTGGGTCGACCCCGTCTCAGTAGGAGAAGGGGAAGCTCTTCCAATAGGTGCGGACGCGGTGCCAGATGCCGAAGAGTCCGCGGGGCTCGAAGAGCAGGAAGGCGACGATCAGCACGCCGTAGGCGACCTGCTCGAACTCGAAGATGTTGGGGTGCTCGCTGGCCGAGCTGGACAGGAACGGCAGGTACGCCGGCAGCTCGCTGGCGATCCGCGGCAGCATCGCGATCAGCAGCGCACCCATGATGGTGCCGCTCACCGTGGCCACGCCGCCGATGAGCACGATCGCGATGAACTGCACCGACATCAGCAGGCTGAACGACTCCGGCGAGATGTGGCCGCTGACGGTGAACATCAGCGCCCCGGCGATCCCGGCGTAGAACGAGGAGAGCGTGAAGGCGACCAGCTTGTAGCGGGTCAGCCCGACGCCCATCACGCCCGCTGCGACGTCGCGGTCCCGGATCGCCGCGAAGGCGCGGCCCACGCGGGAGCGGGCGATGTTGCGCGCGGCCACCGCCGCCACGACCAGGATCACGAGGAACAGCCAGTAGAGCTTCTGCTCGTCGGTGTAGCCGCCCTTGAACCCGTTGTCGACCGCGAAGTCGATGCCGAGCAGCGAGGGCTCGGCGGCCCGGCGGCCGACGCCCTGGCCGCCGGTCAGCTCGGTCCACTCGAAGAAGACGTACTGGCCGATGAAGACCAGGCCCAGGGTGACCACGGCCAGGTAGAGGCCGCGCAGCCGGATCGCCAGCGGCGCGACCAGCGCCCCGAAGAGCGCGGCGACGATGCCCGCGCCGAGCAGCCACACGAGCGTCGAGTCGACGCCGAAGCCCAGGTAGCGCCCGTCGGGGTCGCCGGCCAGCGCGGCCGCCGTGTAGGCGCCGATGCCGACGAAGAAGGCGTGGCCGAGCGAGACCTGGCCGGCGTAGCCGGTCAGCAGGTTCAGCCCGAGCGCCCCGATCGCCAGCACCAGGCCGCTGCCCAGGATGACCAGCAGGTCGTCGGAGACGCTGAACGGCAGCAGCGCGGCGACGAGCAGGATGACGCCGACGCCCACCATCTTGGAGCGGGTGTTCAGCAGCGCCATGTCCTGGCCGTAGCTGGTGTAGAGCTCGGGACGGCCCCAGCGCGTCCGTTGGGTCTGCAGGGTGCTCATACCCGCTCCACCTCCTTGGTGCCGAAGAGTCCGTACGGTCTGACCAGGAGCACCAGCACCATCACCAGGTAGGGCGTGATCGACCCGAGGTTCGTGTCCAGGTTCGGGAACCAGTCCCGGTGGTAGGTCACGACGATCTGCTGCGTGACGCCGATGATGAGGCCGCCGAGGACCGCTCCGCCGAGCGAGTCGAGCCCGCCGAGGATGATCACCGGCAGCGCGGCCAGCGCGACCAGCCACAGGTTCTGGTCCATCTGCCGGCCCGCAGCGGCGAAGACGCCGGCGATCGCGGCCAGCGCCCCGGCCAGGCCCCAGGACACCGCGAAGACCGTGCCGACGCTGACGCCCTGCGCCATCGCGGCCTCCTGGTCCAGGGCCGAGGCACGCATCGCCAGGCCGATCGGCGTCCACTGGAAGAACGCGAAGAGCGCCGTGACCAGCACCGCGGTCACCACCACCGCGGCGATGTCGCGCTGCTCGATGGTCAGGCCGAAGACGTCGACCGTCTTCAGGCCCCAGGGGTCGCCGACCTGCCGCGGGTCGCGGCCGATGAAGGCGCCCGCGACCACCCGGACGATGACGTCGATGCCGATGGTGATGATCGCGATCACGAAGACCTGCTTGCCGACCATCGGCCGGATCGCGACCCGCTCCACGATCAGCGCGACGCCGGCGATGGCGATCGCGCCGACGATCACGGCGGGCCAGAACCCGATCGACGGCGACAGGTAGGAGACCAGCACCGCGCCGGCGAACATGAAGGCGGGCTGGGCGAAGCTGATCACCCGCATCGCCTTGTAGATGATCACGAAGCCCAGGGCGAGCAGGGCGTAGACGGCGCCGCGCCCCGCACCCCCGGCGACGGCCTCGAGGAACTCGTTCATGCGGCACCTCCGAGGTACATCGACTCGACCAGGTCGTGGAACATCGCATCGATGGCGGAGCGCTTGACCTTCTGCGTCGCGGTCAGCTCGCCGTCCTCGTGGTCGAGCTCCTTCGGCAGCAGCGCGAACCGCTTGAGCTGCTCGACCCGGTTGAAGCGGGTGTTGACCTCGTCGACCACGCCCTGGACCAGCTCGATCACCTCGGGCTTCTCGGTGAGGTCGCGGTAGGTGGTGAAGCCGATCCGCCGCTGCTGCGCCCAGTCGCCGACGGTGTCGAGCTCGATGCCGATCAGCGCGGTCAGGTACTTGCGGCCGTCGCCGATGACGACCGCCTCCTTGATGTACGGCGACGCCTTGAGCGCGTTCTCGATCTCCGACGGCGCCACGTTCTTGCCGCCCGCGGTGATGATGATGTCCTTCATCCGGTCGGTGATCCGCAGGTGCGTGCCCTCGACCCACTCGCCGACGTCGCCGGTGTGCAGCCAGCCCTCCGGCGTGACCGTCCGCGCGGTCGCCTCGGGGTCCTTCCAGTACCCCGCGAAGACCGCGTCGTGGCGGGTCAGGATCTCCCCGGTGCCCTCGTCGAGCTTCAGCTCGATGCCGTTGTGGGCCTCCCCCACCGTGCCGAGCCGGACGCGGCCGGGCCGGTTGGCGGTGGCGATCGCGGTGTTCTCGGTCATCCCGTACACCTCGTGCATCGGGACGCCGATGCCCATGAAGAACTTGAGCACCTCGGGCGCGATCGGGGCGGCGCCGCTGCTCGCGTGCCGCACCCGGCGCAGGCCGAGCCGGTCGCGCAGCGCGCGGTAGAAGAGCACCCAGCCGACGGCGTACCGGAGCCGGGTGGACAGCGTGTGCTGCCCGCCGTTGGCCGCCAGCGTGGTGCCGAGGGAGTCGGCCCGCTTCAGCCAGAAGTGGGCGTAGCGCCGCTTGAGCGGGGTCGCGGAGTCGAGCTTGATCCGCGCCGTGGCCAGCAGCTTCTCCCAGATCCGCGGGACCGCGAAGAAGAGGGTCGGCTGGATCTCGTGCAGGTTCTGCGGCACGGTCTCGATCGACTCGGCGAAGTTGACCTGGGTCCCGGCGCCGGCGTTGTACCAGGACGTCAGCACCCGCTCGGCCACGTGGCACAGCGGCAGGTACGACAGCGTCAGGTCCTTCGGGCTCGGCGGCGGGTCCGCGAACGGGCTGTTCTCCAGCACCGTCTCCAGCGCGAACTCGGCGTTGCGGTGGGTGAGCATCGCGCCCTTGGGCGGGCCGGTGGTGCCGGAGGTGTAGACGAGCGTGATCACCTCGTCCGGCTGGGCCGCCTCGACCAGCGCCTCCACGGCCCCCGGGTGCTCGGTGCGGTGCTCGCGACCGATCTCCAGCAGCCGCTCCCACGACATCAGCCGCGGGTCGTCGTAGTCGCGCAGCCCGCGCGGCTCGACGTACACGATCCGGCGCAGGTCGGGCAGGTCGTCGACCTCGAGCACCTTGTCCACCTGCTCCTGGTCCTCGGCCAGGTGCACGCAGGCGCCGCTGTGGCCGAGCATGTACTCGGTCTCGGCGGACGGGTTGGTCGGGTAGAGGCCGACGGTGGCGCCGCGGACGGCGACGCAGGCCATGTCGAGGATCAGCCACTCGGGCCGGTTCTCGCTCTGGACCGCGACCCGGTCGCCGGGCTCGACCCCGAGCGCCAGCAGCGCGTGACCGACGTCGAGGATCGACTCCCAGTACTCCGACCAGGTGATCTCCTGCCAGATGCCGAGCCGCTTCTCGCGCATCGCCACGCCCGTGGGGCGGCTGTGCGCGCGGTCGCGGATCCGGGTGACCAGGGTGCGGGTGGTCATGCGAGCGCCTCCTCGTCGTCGGTGGTGTCCTCGGGGCTGTCGCCGCCCTCGTCGCTGCCGTCGCCGCCGAGGTAGGCGCGGATCACCTCGGGGTCCTTCTGGATCACGGCGGGCACGCCGGTCGCGACCGGGGTGCCGAAGTCGACCACCATCACCCGGTCCGCGATGTCCATGACCAGGCCCATGTCGTGCTCGACCATGATCATCGGGATCTTCAGCTCCTCGCGGATGTCGAGGATGTAGCGGGCCATGTCCTCGGTCTCCTCGAGGTTCATGCCGGCCACCGGCTCGTCGAGCAGCAGCAGCCGCGGCTCCATCGCCAGCGCCCGGCCCAGCTCGACGCGCTTCTGCACGCCGTACGGCAGCATCCCGACCGGGAGCTTGCGCCACTGCTCGAGCTCGAGGAAGTCGACGATCTCCTCGACCCGCTTGCGGTGCCGCAGCTCCTCCGAGCGCGCCCGGCCCAGCCAGGCGATGGCGGCCAGGGTGCCGTAGCGGATGTGCTGGTGGCGGCCGAGCATCAGGTTGTCGAGCACGGTCAGGTTCGAGAACAGCTCGATGTTCTGGAACGTGCGGGCCATGCCGAGGCGGGCGATCGCCGGCGGCTTCATGCCGAGGATGTCGGTGCCGTTCAGCGCCACCCGGCCGCTCTGCGGCCGGTACACCCCGGAGAGCACGTTGAAGATGCTCGTCTTGCCGGCGCCGTTCGGCCCGATCACGGCGAACAGCTCGCCCTCGCCGACGGTGAAGCTGACACCGTTGACGGCCTTGACCGCGCCGAAGGCGAGGTGCACGTCCTCGAACTCCAGCACCGGTCGGGCGGTGGCGCCGGTGCTCGTCGGGTTGCTCATCTCGTCGCTCGTCTCGTCGCTGGTGGCGTCGGTCTCGCTGCGCATCGCGGCGCTCACGCGGCCCACCGCTTCCGCCGCCGGTAGTGCTTGACGCTGCGGAAGGACTTGGCGGCCTCGCCCTCGGCGCCCAGGCCGAGGTAGAACTCGCGGATGTCGGCGTCGTCGCGGAGCTTCGCGGCCTCGCGGTCCATCACGATCCGGCCGTTCTCCAGCACGTAGCCGTGGTCGGCGATCGCCAGCGCCATCGAGGCGTTCTGCTCCACCAGCAGGATCCCGGTGCCCTGGGAGTTGATCTCGACGACGATGTCGCGGATCTGGTCGACCACCTTGGGGGCGAGGCCCAGCGAGGGCTCGTCGAGCAGCAGGTAGCGCGGGTCGGACATCAGCGCCCGGCCGATGGCGAGCATCTGCTGCTCGCCGCCCGAGAGCAGGCCGGCCTGGCCGTCGCGGCGGTCGCGGAGCACCGGGAACAGGCCGTAGACCCGCTCCATGTTGGCCTTCAGGTTCCGGCGGTCGGCGTAGGCGCCGACGCGCAGGTTCTCCTCGACGCTGAGCTCCTTGAAGACCCGCCGGCCCTCGAGCACGTGCTTGATGCCGCGCCGGGCGAGCGCCGAGGGCCGCAGCTGTCCGACGGAGTCACCGTCGAGCGTCACCGACCCCTTGCGGATCTCGCCGTCGTGGACGTCCAGCAACCCGCTCAGCGCGCGGAGCAGCGTCGACTTCCCGCCACCGTTCGCACCCAGCAGGGCGACGATCTTCCCGTCCGGCACCTCCATGCTGACGCCACGCAGCGCCAGTACGACGTCGTCGTACACGACTTCCAGGTTCTGTACGGCCAGCACGCGAGCCCTCCAATGTGACGCGTCCCACAGGAACGTCCCGCAATGTAATGCGCATCACACTGGTTGGCAGCAGTCCCAGAGAAAAACCGAACAAAAACTAAGAAATCGTTATCTGCGCGTCGCCAACCGGGCCGCGGCACGCCGCAGATCGCTCCGAACGGCGGGAACGGCGAGCGCGGTGAGCAGGCGGCCCAGACCGGCGCCGTGCACCTCGAAGTCCGCCTCGACGCGGGTGCCCGAGGCGGACTTCGTGAGGGCGAGCGCGAGCGTGGCGCGGAACGGCCCGAAGTCGCCGGCCTCGGCCCAGTGGCGGGTGGCGCCGCCGCTGTCGCCGGTGTCGGCGGTGTCGGCGGTGTCGGCGCGGGTCGTCCGCATCCGCGGCCGGACCCCCGGGACGACCGTGACGTCGGTCCACGCCGTGCCCACGCCGTCCGGGCCGTCGGGGCCCGGGACGAGGTCGGCGACCGCGCGCAGGCTCGACTGCCACTCCGGCCGGTTCGCCGGGTCGCTCAGGTACGCCGCGGCGCGCTCGACGTCGACCGAAAGGTCGAGCGTGATCCGCGCCATCGGCTCAGGGGGCGGTCAGAGGATCTCGCCGGGCGCGTACGCCGCCGCGGCCGGGTGCCGCTCGACCCAGCCGGCGACCTGGCGGCAGACCTCCTGGGTCTGCGCGACCGCGGCGCCCGTGAAGGTGATCGGCTCCGCCACCAGGCTGTCCAGCTGGTCGGGCGTCAGCCCGAGGCGCTCGTCGGCGGCCAGCTTGGCGAAGACGTCGTTCTCGGCCTGGCCCTGGCGCATCGCCAGCGCGGTGCCGACCGCCGCCTCCTTGATCGCCTCGTGGGCGCTCTCCCGGCCCACGCCGTTGCGCACCGCGGCCATCAGCACCTTGGTGGTGGCCAGGTAGGGCAGGTAGCGGTCCAGCTCGCGCTGGATGACCGCCGGGAACGCACCGAACTCGTCGAGCACGGTGAGGAAGGTCTGGAACAGGCCGTCGACGGCGAAGAACGCGTCGGGCAGCGCCACCCGCCGTACGACGGAGCAGGAGACGTCGCCCTCGTTCCACTGGTCGCCGGCCAGCTCGCCGACCATGCTGAGGTAGCCGCGGGTGACCACCGCCAGGCCGTTGACGCGCTCGCAGGAGCGGGTGTTCATCTTGTGCGGCATCGCCGAGGAGCCGACCTGGCCCTCCTTGAAGCCCTCGGTGACGATCTCGTTGCCCGCCATCAGCCGGATCGTGGTCGCCAGGTTCGACGGCGCCGCGATCAGCTGGACGAGCGCGGAGAGGACGTCGAAGTCGAGGCTGCGCGGGTAGACCTGGCCGACGCTGGTCAGCACCCGCTCGAAGCCGAGGTGCGCGGCGACGCGCTGCTCGAGGTCGGCCAGCTTGTCGGCGTCGCCGCCGAGCAGGTCCAGCATGTCCTGGGCGGTGCCCATCGGCCCCTTGATGCCGCGCAGCGGGTAGCGGGCGAGCAGGTCCTCGACCCGCTCCAGCCCGATCATCAGCTCGTCGGCGGCGGTCGCGAACCGCTTGCCCAGCGTGGTCGCCTGGGCCGCGACGTTGTGGCTGCGCCCGGCCATCACGGTCGCCTCGTGGTCGGCCGCGAGGGCGCCGAGCCGGGCCAGCGTCGCGACGCCGCGGTCGCGGAGCAGCGCCAGCGACTGGCGGACCTGGAGCTGCTCGACGTTCTCGGTCAGGTCGCGGGAGGTCATCCCCTTGTGGATGTGCTCGTGGCCGGCGAGGTCGGAGAACTCCTCGATCCGCGCCTTCACGTCGTGCCGGGTGATCCGCTCGCGGGCGGCGATCGAGTCGAGGTCGACCTTCTCGACGACCGCCTCGTAGGCCTCGACCACGCCGTCGGGGACGTCGATGCCGAGGTCCTTCTGAGCCTTCAGCACGGCGATCCAGAGCTGGCGCTCGAGCACGATCTTGTGCTCGGGGGACCAGATCCGGGCCAGGTCGGCGGCGGCGTAGCGGGTGGCGAGGACATTGGGGACCGTCACGGTCCTCGATTCTCCCACGGGTCGGGGCGAGGGGCCCGATCGGTGGGGCCGATCCGGTGGGCCGATCGGCTGGCGGGACATGTAACACGCGGTTGCACGGGCTGGTCGGCCGTCGGCCGATGTAACACGCGGTTGCGTGTACTGCCCGGCTGTCCGCGTCGGTTCGAGCCCGTCGCGACGGGCTCGAACCGACGCGGACGACCGACCAGATCGGCGGACAGCGTGTTACATGCGCCGACGACCGGCCACACCCGCGGACAGCGTGTTACATCCGCCGACGACCCACCAGCGCCGCGGACAGCGTGTTACAGCCCCGCCCCGACCGGCCGCACCATCACCAGCTCGCCGTCCTCGGTCGTCCCGCGCAGCCCGGTGAACCCGTGCCGCGCCAGCACCTTGAGGCTCGCGGCGTTGGCCGGTGCGACGCTCGCCCGCACCCGCACCGGCCCAGCTTCCACCGCGTCGACCGCGGCCAGCAGCCCGCCGAGCGCCTCGGTGCCGATCCCGCGCCCGCGGCCGCGCGGCACGACGCCGTACCCGACCTCGACCTCGAGCACCCCGTCCGCCGCAGCGACGGGCCCGCCGAAGAAGCCGATCGACCCGACGACGTGGCCGGTCTCGGCCCACACGATCGACCGCGCGGACCACGGGTCGTCCTCGCGCCACAGCGCCACCGCGTCGACGTCGTCGGGGCGCGGGAACTCCGGGTGCCACTTGGGCAGCCGCTCCCCGCCGCGCAGCGCGCGCACCGTCGCCGCGTCCCACACCGGCAGCAGCAGCCGCGGCGTGCGCACGACCGGCGGCAGCGCCCACCCCTCCACCGGAGGTCTCAGTCCTCGAGGACCGAGGCGCCCTCGATCACCCCGAGCGGCTCCGCCGCGATGTCGGTACGACGCTGCAGGCCGTCGAAGGAGATCAGGTCGGCCGCTGCGTAGGCACGGGCGCGGGCGTCGGCGACGTCGTACCCGACCGCGCGGACCGCCAGCACCCGGCCGCCGGCCGTCACCAGCCGGTCCTCACCGTCCACGGACGCCAGCGCGGTGCCCGCGTGGATCACGTCGACGTCCTCGACCCCGTTGGCGGCGCCGACGCCGGCGATCACGTCGCCCTTGGACGACGACTCCGGGTAGCCGGCCGAGGCCAGCACGACGGTCACCGAGGCGCCGTCGCGGAACCGCGGAGCCTCGACCTCGCCGAGCCGCCCGGTGGCGGCGGCGTGCAGCAGGCCGCCGACGCCGCTCTCGATCAGCGCCAGCACCGGCTGGATGTCGGGGTCGCCGAAGCGGCAGTTGAACTCGATGACGCGCGGGCCGGCCGCGGTCAGCGCCAGGCCGACGTACAGGCAGCCGACGAACGGGGCGCCGCGGCGGTCCATCTCGTCCAGCGTCGGCTGGACCACCGAGGACATCACCACCGACGCCAGGTCGTCCTGCGCCCAGGTGAGCGGCGAGTACGAGCCCATGCCGCCGGTGTTGGGGCCGCGTCCGCCGTCGAAGATCCGCTTGAAGTCCTGGGCGGGCTGCAGCGGGTAGGCGCGCGACCCGTCGCAGACCGCGAACAGCGAGACCTCGGGGCCCTCCAGGAACTCCTCGATGACCACCCGGCCGCACGCCTCCGCGTGCGCCAGCGCCTCGGCCCGGTCGCGGGTCACCACGACGCCCTTGCCGGCGGCCAGGGCATCGTCCTTGACGACGTACGGCGCCCCGAACTCGTCCAGGGCGGCGGCCGCCTCCTCGGGCGTGGTGCAGGTGCGCGAGCCGGCGGTCGGCACGCCGGCGGCGGCCATGACCTCCTTGGAGAACGCCTTGGACCCCTCGAGCCGCGCGGCGGCCGCGGACGGGCCGAAGACCGCGATCCCGCGATCCCGCACCGCGTCGGCGACGCCGGCGACCAGCGGCGCCTCGGGGCCGACCACGACCAGGTCGACGCCGATCTCCGCGGCCAGCGCCGCGACGGCCGGACCGTCCATCGGGTCCACCTCGTGCAGCGTCGCGAAGGCGCCGATCCCGGGGTTGCCGGGGGCGGCGTGCACGGCGGCGACGCCGGGGTCGCGGGAGAGGGCGAGGGCCAGCGCGTGCTCGCGCCCGCCGGTGCCGACGACGAGGCAGGTGATCGGGGTGCTCACGGGGCCTGAGCCTAGGCGGTCAGGCGGTGGCATCCCCGTCCTGGTCCACACCGTCGGCGCCGTCCGCACCGTCCGCACCGTCCGCCCCGAGCCCGACCCGCTCCAGGAAGCCCAGCGTGCAGTCGGCCACCTCGCTCCAGTGGCGGTCGATCACCAGGGAGTGCCCGACGTGCGGGATCTCGATCAGCTCGGTGACGTGGTGGGGGTTCTTCTTCTGCTGCTGGTAGGCGGCGTTGCTCAGGGCGAACGGGACGATGTGGTCCTTCTCCCCCGTGACCACCAGCAGCGGGCCGCGGGCGGGGTTCTTCTTGTCCACCTTGGTCACCGCCCACGGGTTGAGGTTGGCCGAGGCGGCCTCGAAGAGCGGTCGGGCCGGCGCGGGCACGTGGAACTCGTCGTACAGCGCCCGCGCCTCGTCGGGCTCCACCGCGTTGGCGAACCCGTAGCGGAACTCCTCGTAGGTCAGCAGCACCGTGCGCTTGATGTTGAGCGGGTTCCCCAGCACCGGCAGCGACGACTTGAGCGTGGACAGCGGGAGCGGCAGCACGCCCTGGCTCGGCGCTGGGTCGATCGCGACGGCGCCGGCGGCGACGCCGCGGCCGGCCACCATCTGCACCAGCAGGCCGCCGAAGGAGTGGCCCACCAGCACCGGTGCCCGGTCGAGGCCGGCGACCACCTCGGCGACGTGGTCGGCCACGTCGGTCACCGACGTGTTGGCCAGCGCGTCGGCGTACACGCGGGCGCTCGCGACGTCGGTCTGGTCGCCGGGCCAGTCGACGGCGACCGTCGCGTAGCCGCGCTCCTCGTAGCGGGCCCGCCAGCGGTCCCAGCTGCCGGCCAGCAGCCACAGGCCGTGCACGAAGACCACCGGCGGACGACCGGAGTCGTTGGCGGCCGCGACCTCCGCGGCCTCGCGGGCGGTGACGGTGGTGGCGCTCATGCTCGTTCCTCGGCTCGCGGGACCAGGGTCAGTGCCAACGGTCCCGCGAGGGCCCGCGCCGCGCAAGGGTCGGCCTCATCCGCTGAGCCCGATCCATCCGGGTCAGACGGCGACGAGCTCGGCCTGGAGCAGCTGCTCCACCCAGGAGTCGTACGTCGCCTTGGTCAGCGTGTCGCGGCGCACCACCTTCTGGACGGCCAGCCCGTCCAGGATCGCCGTGATCCGGGCGGCCGTCGCCACCGGGTCGGCGCAGGTGAACTCGCCCGCCTCGACGCCCTGCTCGATCAGCGTGCGGACCGCGGTGCGCCACCGGTCGTCGATCTGCTGGATCGACTTGGCGAGCGAGTCGTCGCGCAGGGAGTTGCCCCAGCCGTCGATCCAGAGCCGCCACCCCTCGGCGTCGCCGTCCGGGCCGTAGAGCTTGATCAGCGCCTTCAACCGCCGCATCGCGGTCGAGCGCCGCGCCACGATCCGGTCGAGGTCCTCCAGGTCGCGCTCCATCGCCCGCGGGAACGCCGCGAGAAGCAGCGCCTCCTTGGTGTCGAAGTGGTAGAAGATCAGCCCGGTGCTCACGTCGAGCGCCTTGGCCACGTCGACCACCCGCGTCTCCGCGATCCCGCGCGAGCGCATCTGCTCGATCATCGCCTCGATGATCTCTTCCCGTCGCAGGTCGACCCTCTTGCGCGCCACGCGCGACAGGCTACCGGCTGGCGGCGGGGTGGCTGTCAGGGGCGATGGGAGCGGCCGTCAGGGGCGATAGTCCCTGACGAAAAGCACGCGGATGCGGACAACCGGGGTGCTTTTCGTCAGGGACTAGCCGATCTCAGCGCAGCGGGTGCCGCACGATCGCCTGCTCCCGCTCCGGTCCCACGCCGATCACGGAGATCCGGGCGCCGGACTGCTCCTCGGCGAACTCGACGTACTCCTTCGCGGCCTTCGGCAGCTCGGAGAAGTCGCGGGCACCCGAGATGTCCTCGGTCCAGCCCGGCAGGTACTCGTAGATCGGGGTGGCGTGGTGGAAGTCGGTCTGGTTGACCGGCATCTCGTCGTGGCGCACGCCGTTGACGTCGTACGCGACGCAGACCGGGAGCCGCTCCAGGCCGGTCAGCGTGTCGAGCTTGGTGAGCACGAAGTCGGTGACGCCGTTGACGCGGTTGGCGTAGCGGGTGATCACGGTGTCGAACCAGCCGCAGCGGCGCGGGCGGCCGGTGGTGGTGCCGTACTCCCAGCCCGCCTTGCGCAGGAACTCGCCGTTCTCGTCCTCGAGCTCGGTCGGGAACGGACCCTCGCCGACGCGGGTGGTGTAGGCCTTGGCGATCGCGATCACCTGGTCGATCCGGGTCGGCGGGATGCCGGAGCCCGTGCAGGCGCCGCCCGAGGTGGCGCTGGACGAGGTCACGAACGGGTAGGTGCCGTGGTCGACGTCGAGCAGCGTCGCCTGGCCGGCCTCGAGCAGCACGACCTCGTCGCGGTCGAGGGCCTGGCCGAGCAGCAGCCCGGTGTCGCAGACGTACGGCGCCAGCCGGTCCGCGTGCGCCAGCAGCTCCTCGACGGTCTGCTCGACCTCGGGCGCGCGGCGATTGTAGATCTTGGTGAGGACCTGGCCCTTGAGCTCGAGCGCCCCCTCGACCTTGGCGCGCAGGATCTTCTCGTCGAAGAGGTCCTGCACCCGGATGCCGATCCGGTTCATCTTGTCCGCGTAGGTGGGACCGATGCCGCGGCCGGTGGTGCCGATCTTGCGGCTGCCGAGGAAGCGCTCGGCGACCTTGTCCAGGGTGCGGTTGTAGTCGGCGATGACGTGCGCGTTGGCGCTGAGCTTCAGGCGGCTGGTGTCGATGCCGCGGGACTCGAGTCCCTCGATCTCGTGGAAGAGGACGTCGATGTCGACGACGACGCCGTTGCCGATCACCGGTGTCGTGCCCGGCGTGAGGATGCCGCTCGGCAGCAGGTGGAGCGCGTACTTCTCCTCGCCGATGACGACGGTGTGGCCGGCGTTGTTGCCGCCGTTGAACTTGACGACGTAGTCGACCTCGCTGCCGAGGTGGTCGGTCGCCTTCCCCTTGCCTTCGTCGCCCCACTGGGCACCGACGATCACGATCGCGGGCATCTGCTCGCTCCTTCACTCCGGACGGAGTCCCTCCGTCCCGCCGTCGGCGAGCCGGCTGCTCAACGCACCACTTTGTTGGGTTCGGGTTGTCCTGACAAGCAAACAGCCCCGGCAAGACCGGGGCTCTTGCGGCCATACGTTACCAAAACGCGGTCCGGCGGTTAGATTCAGTTGAGAACGAGAACACGTTCTACTCCCTGCTGATCTCGTCAGCCACCCACCCCCGTCACCGCCGACAGGAGCCACCATGGCCGCCAGCCGCGAAGCCATCCTCGGGACCGTCCAGAGCTACGTCGACCTCGTCGCCAAGGGGACCTCGACCGACGTCGTCGCCCTGTACGCCGACGGCGCCACCGTCGAGGACCCGATCGGTACCCCGGTCCGCAGCACCCGCGAGGAGATCGCGGAGTTCTACGGCGCCCTCGACGGACTGGACCAGGAGGGCCGGCTGATCACGGCACGGGTCGCCGGCAACGAGGCGGCGTTCCACTTCGAGCTCGTCACCGCCGCCGGCGCCGAGACCTACACGCTGTCGGTGATCGACGTGATGACGTTCGACGACGACGCCAGGATCACCTCCATGCGCGCCTACTGGTCCGGCGAGGACATGGTCGTCTCCTAGCGCGAACCGGGGCTTGGGGCAGCCCGAACCGGGGCTCAGGGCAGCCCGAACCGGGGCCCGGGGCGGATCTGCGGCACAAGTGCCGGTTCGGCGCGGCCTAACTGCCGGTTCGGCGTGGCCTAACTGCCTGTTCGCGCTGCCCCAAGTGCCTGTTCGCGCTGCCCTAGGGGCCTTCTCGGCGGAGCTGGTGGGCGATCTCGGCGACCACCGCCCGGGCCAGGGCCTCCGCGGAGTCCCCCGCCACCTCCGGTACGACGACGTGCACGTCGCCCGCGGCGAGCAGGTCGAGCGCGCCGACCCGCTGCCAGCGGGCCATCTCGGCGGCGCGGGAGGTGTCGCCGTACCGGATCACGGACGCCCCCTCCGGCGGCAGCGGGGAGAGCCACCCGTGCTGGGTGGCCAGCACCGTGCGGGCCGGGAGCATCGCCAGGGCGCCGCCGCCGCAGCCCTGGCCGAGGATCACCGAGACCGTCGGGACGGTCATGGTGACGAGGGTGGCGATGCACCGGGCGATCTCCCCCGCGATCGCCCCCTCCTCGGCCCCCGGCGACAGCTCGGCGCCGGGGGTGTCGACGACGGTGACCAGCGGCAGCCCGAGCTCGGCGGCCAGCCGCATCGCGCGCCGCGCCTCGCGCAGCGCGCCCGGCCCCATCGGGGTCGCCGGCGTCTGACGCGACCGGTCCTGCCCGACCAGCAGGCAGGGCTGCCCGTCGAGCCGGGTGAGCGCGATCAGCACCGTGTCGTCGCGCTCCCCCTCGTCGGTGCCGCGGAGCCGGATGGTGTGGCTGGCGGCGTACTTGAGCAGGTCGCGGACGCCGGCGCGGTCCGGCGCGCGGGTGTGCTCGATGTCGGCCCACACGTCGGCCACCGGCGTCCCGGCCGGAACCGGCTCGCGGCGCTCCAGCGAGGCAGGCTCGGGCGGGTCGACCAGGACCGACAGCGTCACGTCGACCAGCGCCGGCAGGTCCTCGACGGAGACGACGGCGTCGATGACGCCCTTCGCGGCGAGGTTCTCGGCCTCCTGCACCCCGTCGGGGAACGACCGACCGTTGAGCGCCTCGAAGACCTTCGGCCCGAGGAACCCGACGAGCGCGCCGGGCTCGGCGACGGTGATGTGGCCCAGCGAGCCCCACGAGGCGTAGACACCGCCGGTGGTGGGGTGGCGCAGGTGCACCAGGTACGGCAGCCGGGCCGCCCGGTGCTCCATCAGCGCCCGGCTGATCTCGATCATCTGCACGAACGCCCGGGTGCCCTCCTGCATCCGGGTGCCTCCCGAGGAGGTGCTGGCCAGCACCGGCAGCCCCTCGGCGGTGGCGCGGCGGACGGCGGCGGCGATGCGCAGCGCGGCGGCGGTCCCGATCGATCCCGCCAGGAACCGGAACTCGTTGACCACGAACGCGACGGGGCGGCCGCGCACCGTGCCGCGGCCGGTCAGCACGGACTCGTCGGTGCCCGACCTCTCCGCGGCGGCGCGCAGCTCGGCCCGGTACTCCTCGGGGTGGCCCGAGATGTCGATGGGCGCGTCCCACGACTCGTAGCTGCCCGGGTCCAGCACCAGGTCGATCAGCTCACGGGCGCTCCAGCGGCGCGAGGTCGGCATGGCCCGGAACTGTAGGCCGCGCCGTGTGGACCCGCTGCCTAGTCTTCCCCTGTGGTCAGCCCCCCGGTCAGCCCCCAGCGCAGCCCCGGTCAGCGGCGCGTCCTGGTCATCGCCAACTCCGGCGCCGGTACGGCGGCGGAGGAGACCCTCGACGCCGCGCTGGCCGTGCTGCGCGAGCACGCCGAGGTCGAGGTCGCCCGCACCGGCTCGCCCGAGGAACTCGACCGGGTGCTCGCCGGACTCGGCGAGCGCCGGGTCGTCGTGGTCGGCGGCGACGGCAGCATCCACGCGGTGGTCGCCGCGCTGCACCGCGCCGGTGACCTGGCCGGCCGCGAGATCGGGCTGGTCCCGCTCGGCACCGGCAACGACTTCGCCCGCACCCTGGACCTGCCCCTGGAGCCCGCGGCCGCCGCGCAGGTCGTCGCCACTGGGCGGGCCCAGCCGGTCGACCTGGTGGTCGACGACGGCGCGGACGGGGACCGGGTCACGGTCAACGGCGTCCACATCGGCGCCGGTGCCGCGGCCGGCGAGCGCGGCGCCGCCTGGAAGCAGCGGCTCGGCAGGGTCGGCGTCGGCAAGGTCAACCTCGGCCGGCTGGGGTACCCGATCGGCGCGCTGCAGACCGCGGTCCGGCCGCCGACGCTCCGCGTGCGGGTCGAGGTCGACGGCCGGGTCGTCGAGGACGGCGAGCACCGCGTGCTCCAGGTCGCCCTCGGCAACGGCTCCTCGGTCGGCGGCGGCACCGAGCTCACCCCCGGCGCCCGGCCGAACGACGGGCAGGTCGACGTGCTGGTGGCGAGGCCGGAGCGGACGCTGGCCCGGCTCGGGTACCTGCTCCGGCTCCCCTTCGCCCGGCACGGCGAGCACCGCGAGGTGACCCTGCTCCGCGGGGCCGAGGTGTCGATCACCGACCTGCGTGCGGCCGCCGGTCGCGGCGAGGGCTTCGACTGCAACAGCGACGGCGAGATCGACGGCCCGGTACGGCGGCGGACGTGGCGGGTGCTGCCGTCGGCGTACGCGATGGTGGTCCCGGGAGCCGACAGGGAATCGGAGGCCGGGCCGCGCGGTGACTAGGCTGCGGCTGTGGCACGTGGAGGACGAGACCAGACCCCGACCGACTGGGTGACCCGCACCGCCGACCTGGCGCTGCATCACGCGGAGACCGTCAACGGCGGCACGCTGCCGGACCTGGTCACCTGCGCGTCCGGGATCAGCCCGTCCGGGCCGATCCACCTGGGCAACCTGCGCGAGTTCCTCACGGTGCACTTCGTGGCCGAGGAGATCCGCCGGCGCGGGATCAACGTGCGCCACCTGCACTCCTGGGACGACTACGACCGGTTCCGCAAGGTCCCGGCCGGCGTCGACCCGGTCTGGAACGAGCACATCGGCCGCCCGCTGACCGCCGTCCCGGACCCGACCGGCGAGTTCGCCAACTGGGCCGAGCGCTACAAGGCACCGCTCCGCGCGGCGCTGGCCGAGATGGGCTGCGACATGGTCGAGGTCGACCAGACCGCGATGTACCAGTCGGGCACCTACCGCGAGCAGGTGCTCACCGCCGTCCGCCGGCGCGACGTGATCGAGTCCGTCCTGGGCCGCTACCGGACCAAGAAGCCGGCCGCGATCGAGGTGCCCGAGGGCGCCGAGGGTGAGGAGCCCACCGCGGAGGAGGAGTCCGACGGGACCGGCGACCTCGCGCGCTTCCCCTACAAGCCCTACTGCCGCGGCTGCGGCCGCGACACGGTCACCCTGACGTCGTACGACGACGAGACGACCGACCTCGCCTACACCTGCGACACGTGCGGCGGCTCGTTCGTCACCAACCTGGCCACGCAGGACGAGGGCAAGCTGGTCTGGAAGGTCGACTGGCCGATGCGCTGGACCTTCGAGGGCGTCCACTTCGAGCCCGGCGGCGTCGACCACGCGAGCCCCGGGTCGTCGTACACGGTCGGCAAGGACCTGGTCGGACCGGTCTTCGGCGGCCACGCGCCGTCGTTCGTCGGGTACTCGTTCGTCGGCGTCGCCGGCATGCCCAAGATGTCCTCGTCCAAGGGCGGCGTGCCGACTGCGGCCGAGGCGCTGCGGATCCTCGAGGCGCCGATCCTGCGCTGGCTCTACGTGCGCCGGCAGCCGAAGCAGGCGTTCAACGTCGACTTCGGCCAGGAGGTGCTGCGCCTGTACGACGAGTGGGACGCCCTGACCCGCAAGGCGGCCAACCCCGCGAAGCGCGACGCCGCGGTGCTGGCCTGGGAGCGCGCCTCCGCGACCGCCTCGGCCGGCACGCTGCCGACGCCCGCCGTCACCGTCCCCTTCCGCCTGCTGTCGTCGGTGGCGGACGTGACCGCCGGCTCGCTCGACCTGATCTCGGCCACCGTCGGCAAGGTCGGCCACGAGCACGCCTCGGTCGAGGAGCTGGAGCCGCGGCTGTCGAAGGCCGCGACCTGGATGACCTCGTACGTCGACCCCGAGGACCGGACGACCGTGCGGGCTGTCGCGGACGCCGAGCGCCTCGGGTCGCTGTCGGAGCAGGAGGCGGAGTGGCTGCGGCTGCTGCTGGACCGCCTGCCCGCGTCGTTCGAGGACGGCGACGAGCTGACCACGCTGATCTACGGCGTGCCGAAGCTCGGCCGCGGCCTGGCCGTCGAGGACGCCCCGACCGACGAGGTGAAGGCCGACCAGAAGGCGTTCTTCACGCTGCTCTACGCGCTGCTCGTCGACGCCGAGCGCGGCCCGCGCCTGCCGACGCTGTTCGCGGCGCTCGGTGCGGAGAAGGTGCGCGAGCTGCTGACGCTGCCCGCCTGAGGGCTGCTCCGCGCCGTGTCCTGACATGTCACACGCGGGTGCGTGCGCTGGCCGGTCGTCTGCGGCGGGTCATGTAACACGCGGGTGCACGCACTGGTCGGCCGTCCACGTTGGTTCGATCCCGTTGCGGCGGGCTCGAAGCAACGTCGACGACCGACCGGTGCGGTGGACAGCGTGTTACATCGCCCGACGGCCGACGAGCGCGGTGGACAGCGTGTTACAAGGCACGGTCCGGCGGCCTCAGCCCAGCAGCGCGTCGTACGCCGCGGGGCTGGAGTCGCGCAGGAAGGTCGAGCAGCGCTCGTGCTCGTCGGCCTCGCCGATCGCCTCGGCGGCGCGGGCGAGGAGGGCCAGGCAGGTCAGGAAGCCGCGGTTGGGCTCGTGCTCCCACGGCACGGGGCCGTGGCCCTTCCAGCCGTTGCGGCGCAGCAGGTCCAGGGAGCGGTGGTAGCCGACGCGGGCGTAGGCGTAGACGGTGACGGCGTCCTCGCCGTCGGAGGCGGCCTCGTTCGCGAGGGCGGCCCAGGCCCAGGGGGAGGCGGGGAGGCGGCGTACGACGTCCATGGCGTCCTCGCCGGAGGCCAGCGCCTCGGCCGCGGGGTCGACGGGCAGCAGGGTCGGGGGCGGGCCGGCCATCAGGTCGGAGCCGATCGGAGGGTTGGTCATGGATCGATTGTCCCCGGTCGGGTGTTGAGTGGCACCCGTGACCCGTACCGAACCCACACCCGCCGGCAGGCGCAGCGCCGGCGCCGCCGCCGCACCACCCTCCACCGGTGACGACGGCTCCGCCGAGGAGACCAGCCCGTGGCCCGCGCTGTGGGCGCTGGTCCTCGGCTTCTTCATGATCATGGTCGACTCGACCATCGTCACCGTGGCGACCCCGGCGATCATCGAGGACCTCCGCGCGGGCGTCAACGAGGTCGTCTGGGTGACCAGCGCCTACCTGCTCGCCTACGCGGTGCCGGTGATGATCACCGGCCGCCTCGGCGACCGGTTCGGCCCGAAGCGGATCTACCTCTCCGGCCTGGCCGTCTTCACCGTCGCCAGCCTCGCCTGCGGCCTGACCACCACCGTCGGCGCCCTGGTCGTGGCCCGCGTCGTGCAGGGCCTCGGCGCCAGCATGATGACGCCGCAGACGATGGCCGTGATCACCCGGATCTTCCCACCCGACCGCCGCGGCCAGGCGATGGCACTGTGGGGCGCCACTGCCGGCGTCGCGCTGCTGGTCGGCCCGCTGCTCGGCGGCATCCTGGTCGACGCGCTGTCGTGGGAGTGGATCTTCTTCGTCAACGTCCCCGTCGGCCTCATCGGCTTCTGGCTGGCGATGCGCAACGTGCCCCGCCTGCCCACCCACCAGCACCGGTTCGACTGGCTGGGCGTGGCGCTCAGCGGCGTCGGCATGTTCCTGCTGGTCTTCGGCATCCAGGAGGGCCACCAGTACGACTGGGGCACCGTCACCGGGTGGGTGAGCGTGCCGCTGATGATCGCCGCGGGCGTGGTCTTCCTCGGCCTCTTCGTCGTCTGGCAGCACTACAACCGCCGCGAGCCGCTGATCCCGCTCTCGCTGTTCACCGACCGGAACTTCTCGCTCGCCAACATCGCGATCATCGCGATCGCGTTCACGTTCACGGCGATGGGCTTCCCCACGATGCTCTACGCGCAGCTGGTCCGCGGCTACTCCCCGACGCAGGCGGCGCTGCTGCTGGTGCCGATGGCGCTGCTCTCGATCGTGCTCGCCCGCCCGGTCGGCAGCCTGATCGACCGGGTGCACCCGCGCTACGTCACCGGAGCCGGCTTCGCCACCGTGGCGGTCTCCCTGGTCTGGCTCTCCCTGGCGTTGACGCCCGAAGCCGCGGTCTGGGAGATCGTCGCGCCGCTGGCGCTGACCGGTGCCGGCAGCGCCGCGATCTGGGCCCCGCTGGCCGCCACCGCCACCCGCAACCTGGCGCCGCAGCAGGCCGGTGCCGGCTCCGGCGTCTACAACGCCACCCGGCAGGTCGGCGCGGTGATCGGCTCCGCGGCGATCGCGGTGCTGATGGACAGCCGGATCGCCGCCAACGGGCTGAGCTTCGACCCCTCGCAGTCGTCCGGGGGCGGCGGGTTGCCGCCGGCGGTCTACGACCCGTTCAGCACCGCGATGGGGCAGTCGCTGCTGATCGCGCCGGCGGTGCTGCTGGTCGGCCTGGCGGCGGTGCTGTGCTTCGCCGCGCCGCGGAACGGCGCGCGGTCGACGGGTTGAGTCACGGTGCAGGAATCACCGGTCGACCGGTGATTCCTGCACATGACAGGCATTGCAACGCCTGTCATGCGCAAGAACCCCCTGTCCGGCGTGACGCCAGTGACACCTGAGGCACACAGGGTCGGACGCGACCTCAGTGCACGAAGCCGAAGAGCGGGCTGTCGGGGTCCACGCGCTGCACCCGCAGCCGCGACTCCGCCATCCGCTCCAGCAGCCCGGCCAGGTCGTCGCGGTGCTGCATCTCGATGCCGACCAGCGCCGGCCCGGTCTCCCGGTTGTTCCGCTTCACGTACTCGAACAGCGTGATGTCGTCGTCCGGCCCGAGCACCTCGTCCAGGAACCGGCGCAGCGCGCCGGGCTCCTGCGGGAACTCGACCAGGAAGTAGTGCTTGAGCCCCTCGAAGACCAGCGCCCGCTCGACGATGTCGGCGTACCGGGAGACGTCGTTGTTGCCGCCCGAGACCACGCAGACCACCGTCGACCCCGGCTCGAACACCGAGCGCGCCTCATCCAGCCGCAGCGCCGCGGCGGCGAGCGCCCCGGCGGGCTCGGCGATGATCCCGTCGACCTGGTAGAGGTCGAGCATCTCGACGCAGATCAGCCCCTCCGGCACCGCGACCGGCGTCACCGCCACCCGCGACCGCGCCGCCTCCACGACCGCGTGGGTGACGTCCCCGACGCGGCGCACCGAGGCGCCGTCCACGAACGGGTCGACGTGCTCCAGGGCGACCGGCCTCCCGGCCTCCAGCGCCGCGGCGAGCGAGGCGGCCCCGGCGGGCTCCGCCGCCACCACCCGTACGTCGGGGGCGCGCTCGGCCAGGTAGGTCAGCGCGCCGGCGATCAGCCCCGCGCCGCCGACGGGCAGCACGAGGCCGTCCAGCGAGGTCCCCTCCGCGGCCAGCGCGGCGACGATCTCGGCGGTGACGGTGCCCTGCCCGGCGACGATGCCCGGGTGGTCGAACGCGGGGATCACGGTGGCGCCCGAGGCGGCGGCGAACTCCGCGGCGGCGACCGCCGAGTCGTCGTACGCGTCGCCGGCGATCACCACGTCCACGACGTCCCCGCCGAGGGCGGCGACCCGGTCGCGCTTCTGCCGGGGCGTGGTCCGGGGCAGGAAGATCGTCGCCCGCACCCCGGCGCGCGCGCAGGCGAACGCGACGCCCTGGGCGTGGTTGCCCGCCGAGGCGCAGGTGACGCCGCGTGCCCGCTCGTCGGCCGACAGGCCGGCGAGCACGCTGAACGCGCCGCGCACCTTGTAGGAGCGCACCGGCGTCAGGTCCTCGCGCTTGAACCGGACGTCGAGCCCGGTCAGCGCGGAGAGCCGGGGCGCCCGCTGCAGCGGGGTCGCCCCGAGCACCCCGTCGAGCGTCGCCGCGGCGCGGTCGACGTCGGCCGCGGTCGGCAGGGCGGCCGGGGCGCTCCCGGCCTCCTCAGTGGGGAGGGACGTGATCACCCGATCGTGGTGCCGGCCGAGCGCAGGTCCTGGCAGGCCTCGACGACGCGGGCGGACATGCCGGCCTCGGCCGCCTTGCCCCAGGCCCGCGGGTCGTAGTTCTTCTTGTTGCCGACCTCGCCGTCCACCTTGAGCACGCCGTCGTAGTTGCTGAACATGTGCGCGGCGACGGGCCGGGTGAAGGCGTACTGGGTGTCGGTGTCGACGTTCATCTTGACCACGCCGAAGTCGACGGCGGCGCCGATCTCCTCGGGGGTCGAGCCGGAGCCGCCGTGGAAGACCAGGTCGAACGGCTTGCTGCCGGCCTCCAGGCCGAGCTCGGCGACGACCGCCTCCTGGGCGGCCTTGAGGATCTCGGGGCGCAGCTTGACGTTGCCCGGCTTGTAGACGCCGTGCACGTTGCCGAAGGTCAGCGCGGTCATGTAGCGCCCCTTCTCGCCCACGCCGAGCGCGCGCACCGTCGCCAGCGCGTCCTCGGGGGTGGTGTAGAGCTTCTCGTCGATCGCGCCGACGATGCCGTCCTCCTCGCCACCGACGACGCCGACCTCGATCTCGAGGATGATGTTCGCCGCGGCGCACTTGGCCAGCAGCTCCTCGGCGATCTGGAGGTTCTCGGCCAGCGGGACCGCGGAGCCGTCCCACATGTGCGACTGGAACAGCGGCGCCTCGCCGCGGGCGACCCGCTCGGCGGAGATGTCGACCAGCGGCCGGACGAAGCCGTCGAGCTTGTCCTTGGGGCAGTGGTCGGTGTGCAGCGCGATGTTGACCGGGTAGGACTTGGCGACCTCGGCCGCGTAGGCGGCGAACGCGACCGAGCCGGTGACCATGTTCTTCACGCTGGGGCCGGAGAGGTACTCGGCACCCCCGGTGGAGATCTGGATGATGCCGTCGGAGCCGGCGTCGGCGAACCCCTTGAGCGCGGCGTTCAGCGTCTGCGAGGACGACACGTTGATCGCGGGGTACGCGAACGCGCCGGCCTTCGCGGCATCCAGCATCTCGGCGTACTTCTCGGGAGTGGCGATGGGCATGGCGTGTCTCCTGCGGCACGGGTCCAAGGGCGCAACCGACACTAGTCCACACCCACGCCCGGCGAGTGACCAGCCGGGAACTTGTCCCGCCCGGCCACCCGCCGCGCCCGGTCCACACCGTCCTCAGCGGACCCGCACGGCCCGCGTCTTCGCGGAGGCGGCCCTCAGGCCGGGCTTGTTGACGGTCACCTTCACCGCGATCCGGCGGCCCTTGTCCGCCCGCACCGGCCGGTACGACGACCCGCCGGCGCCCTTGATCCGCTTGCCGTTGCGCAGCCAGGTGTAGCGCACCTTGGCGGGCGCCGGGCTCCACTTCCCGGTGGTGGCGCGGAGCCGCTTGCCGACGGCGGCGACGCCCTTCAGCGCGGGCTTGGCGAGCAGGGCGAACCGGGTCGGGGCCGGCGGGTCGATCGCGGCACCGGACCAGGACGGGCTGGTGCCCTTGCCGAGGAGCCGGACGCCGACCCCGCTGCAGTCGGCGGGACCGGTGGTGACCACCCAGACGCCCTCGGTGGCACCGATCGCGAACGCGGTGCCGTCGGGCGACCAGCTGGGCGCGTGGAGCCGCTCGTCCGTGGCGGTCGCGCCGGGCGACCCGATGCACAGCGGGTTCGGGTTCGGCAGGCCGCTGGGGGCGGCGCTGCGCGGGTCGCCGCCGACGGCGTACCAGATCATCTGGGTGCCGCTGCCGTAGCCGCGGATCGCGACCAGCCGCTTGCCGTCCCTCGACAGGCTGGCGTCGCCCAGGTCGGTGCCGCCCTCGTAGATCTCGTCGTCGTCGAACCAGTGCTTCGGCGCCGCGCCCAGGTCCTGGAGCATCACCTGCGAGAGGTAGCCGCCGTGCACCATCAGCCGGCTGTTGCTCACCCACGAGGGGTGGTGGAGGTAGGAGGTCGTGGTCGGCGCGGTGTAGCGGTCCGCGGCGCTGACCGCGGTCACCGACCGCACCTGGCAGGAGGCGCCGACCGGGCAGCTGTACCGGCTCCAGCCGTAGGCCACCTTCGAGCCGTCCGGGGAGATCGCGACGTAGTTGAGCACCCCGTCGATCGGGTGGCTGACGGAGTCGGTGAGCGGCTTCGGGTCGAACCGGGAGAGGATCTCGCCGTTCTGCCGCATCCGCACCACCTGGGTGCCGCGGCCGGCGGCGATGATGCCGGCGTCCGTCATCGTGGGCGAGACGTAGGGGGTGGCGGCGGTGCCGTCGCGGGTGACCCGGTACAGCCCGCTGCCGTCGCCGCGCACCAGCCAGACGTCGTGGTCGCGGATGAAGACGATCGAGCCGCCACCGGTGCCCGCGGCCGCCGCGGTGGCGGCGGGCGCCGTCGCCGGCGCCGTGACGGGCAGGACGACCAGCCAGGCCGCCATCAGCGCGCTGGCGAGCAGCGCAGGGATCTGCTTGTGCATCGGGGTCCCCTCGGTCCGGGTGATCGGTGGACCTGCAGCCTCCGCCGGGCCGCGCCCCCGCCACATCAGCCCGCGGGCCGATCCCCCTCCGCCCCCGGGATGGTTCCGGCCGGCAGCCGCCCCAGTCGCCGCCGGTACGCCGCCAGCGCGGCGCCCGTGCTCGCCGACCCCAACGCGGCGCGGGCCGCGGCCAGACGGCGGTCCGCGGAGCGCCGGGACAGGTGGAGCGCCCGGGCGGCCGCGCCGAGCGACGCGCCGCCGGCCATCAGCGCCAGCAGGGCGTGCTGCTCGGCGGTGAGCGGGCCCGCCGGCTCGCCCACCCGGTGGTCCAGGTGCCCCAGGCGGCGCAGGTCGTCGCAGAGCCGGTCCACCACGTCACGCCCCGCGGCAGCCCGGACCAGCACCGGTCGGCCCTCCAGCGCGGCCAGGACCGCGGTGGCCGCGCTGGCGGCGTCGGTCACCGCCACCTCGACCACGCCCCGCCAGCCGAGGCTCGCGAGTTCCCCACGCGCGTCGTCGACCGCCGCCTCGGGCCCCTCGACCACGACCAGCGGGACGCTCACGGGGCGTCCCGGCCGGCGAGCGCCGCCAGGTGGGCGCGGCTCTCGGCACCGAGCTTGGCGCGGGCGCTGGCGAGCTGGGTCTGCACCGTGCGTCGGGCCACGCCCAGCCGGTCGGCGATGTCGGCGTCGGTCAGCCCCTGCACGACGAGGTCGACGACCTGCCGCTCGCGCGGGGTCAGCGGGTCGTCGCCGGTCCGCCGGGGTCCGGCGGGGCGCTCGCCGAGGGCCCGCAGCGACCGCCGGCAGCGGGTGGCGATCGGCGCGTAGCCGTGCTCCTCGGCGGCCGCCGCGGCGGCGCCGAGCACGGACGTCGCCGACGGGTCGCCGGCGAGCCGCAGCGCCTCCCCCTCCGCCCAGCGGCACCACACCACCTCCCAGCGCCGCGGCCCGTGCCGTCCCTGGGCGTCCGCGAACAGCTGCGCCGCCTCCGCCGGTCGGCCCGCAGCGAGGGCGGCGAGGCCGTCCAGCTCCGGCGCGTGGCCGGCGACCAGGCCGTCCGGCGGCAGCGGCGCCCGCTCCGGCAGCGGCCATCCGGCCTCGTAGCAGGCCCAGCTCATCGCCCGGGTGATCTCGGTGATCATCACGTCCTCCTGCCCGAGGCTGTCGCCGAAGCCCACCCAGGCCTCCCGCGCCGCCTCGGCGTGACCGGCGAAGGCGTTGGCGAGCAGCCGCACCGCGAGGCGGTCGGCGGCGTGGCTGGCCCGCTCGCCGAGAGCGTCGGCCGCCGCCAGCGCCTCCTCGACCCGGCCGAGCTGCGCCAGCGAGCCGCCGCGCACGCTGTGCACGTCGCACCGGTCGCCGGGGCTGAGCGGCTCGGCGAGGAGCCGTGCGGACTCGGCCAGCACCCAGTCGTGGTCCCCGCGACAGCCGGCCACGACCAGACGGGAGATGTCGGCGCTGCGCGCCCGCTTGAGCAGCCGCAGCTCCAGGCACCGGGCGCGCTGGGTGGCGGCGATCTCCCAGGCGCGGTCGAGGAGGCCGGCCACGGTGAGGGCGAAGACCAGGTTGTGCCGGGCGTTGAGCTCCCGGTAGGGATCCCCGTCGGCGCGGGCGGCTGCGATCGCGGCCTCGAACTCGGGCTCCCAGCCCGCCTCGCCGAGGGCGGCCAGCGCCCCGGCGCGGGTGGCCCGTGGGCCGGCCGGGCTCAGGCCGTGCTCCTCCGCGAGCGCGACCGCCTCGCCGGCCAGCCGCAGCGCCGCGGCGGCGTCGTTGCGCACCACCAGCGCCGCCGTCGCCTCCCGAGCCCGGACCAGCGCCTCGCCCTCCGAGCCGGTCGCCGCGACCTCACGGCCACGCTCGACCTCGGCGAGGTAGCGATCCCACTCCCCCGCCTGGAAGGCCTGCGTGGCCCGAGCCATCGCCACCGCCACCCCGTGCGGCCCCGCGAAGCAGTCGTCGTCGAGGCCGTCCAGCAGCCGCGCCGCCTCGTCGGGCTCCCCGGCGGTGCAGGCCGCCTCGGCGGCCCGGGCCCGCAACAGCACCGCCCCGTCGCCGTCGCTGGCCTCCGCGGCGGTGGCCAGGTGCCGCCACCGCTCGCCCGGGGTCGGCGCGGCCGCGACCGCGTCGAGCGCGGCGTCCTTCGCGGCCTCGCGGTCGCCGAGCGCGAGCAGGTGCCGCGCGGCCTCTCCCGGGTGGTCCGCGAGGCCGGCGAGCGTGCCGTGGCAGCGGCGGCGCCGCTCTGCGGAGAGCAGGTCGACGACGACCTCGGCGATCAAGGCGTGCCGGACCGCGGCCAGGCCGCCGGGATCGACGGCGACGATCCCCGACTCCCGCAGGGCCCCGATCTCCGGCAGCACCTCGGCCGGCAGCGGGCGCCCGGCCAGGGCCAACGTCGCGAGATCCTCCAGCGCCGGCTCGGGCAGCGCGCGGCAGCGGGCGAGCACCGCCAGCGTCAGGCTCTCCGAGGCGCCGTCGCGCGCCAGCTCCTCCAGCAGGAGCGGGTTGCCGCCGCTCCGGTGCAGCAGCGCGTCGGCCTCCGCCGGCACGAGGTCGGGCCGGAGCCGGTCCAGCAGCAGCCGTGCGTCGGCCCCGCCGAGCGGTTCGAGATCCAGGCGGGACGCCCCGGCCTTCTCCAGGCGGGTGGCGACGCCCGCGGCCGCGGCGTCCCCGCGTCGTACCGTCATCACCAGGGGCACCGCCCCGACCAGGCCCTCCAGGCACGCCAGCGTGGCCGGGTCGGCCCAGTGCAGGTCCTCGACCAGCACCGGCGCGCCGGCCGCGACGGCGGCGCGGAGGTCGGCGAGCACGTGGTCGGCGTCGCCGGCCCAGACCCGCTCGTCGAGGTCGGGGAAGGCGCGGCGCAGCGGCAGGTACGGCATCCAGGTGAGGGTGGCCAGCGCGCCGCCGACCCGCGGCGGGAGGCCCGCCCGTCCGTCGAGCGCGGCGGTGACGAGCGCGGTCTTCCCGACGCCGGCCTCGCCGACCAGCAGTACGGCGCGGGGCGGCTGCCGCAGCGTCGCGCGGACCTCGGCGAGGTCTTCGTCGCGCCCCACCAGTGCCGACATGACCGCAGCATAGGGCCGCTCCGCCGCGGGGGTTGGCGCAAAAGCACGATGCGCCGCGCGCCCGCCGGCGGCCAGCCTCGAAGCCATGACCACCATCCCGTTCCCGGCCCCTCGGCCCCCCGTCGTCGAGGGCGCCGCGTCGCGTCTGGAGCTGCTCTCGCCGCGCGAGCGCGAGGTACTCGCCCTCGTCGCCGAGGGCAGCAGCAACGCCGAGGTCGCCGCCGCGCTCGTGATCTCGGTGCCGACGGTGAAGAGCCACCTGGCCCAGCTGCTCCGCAAGCTCCGGGCGCGGGACCGGGTCGCCCTGGTCGTCCTCGCCTGGCGCGAGGGCGTGGTGGCGGCTCCCCCGACCGGCGCGCCGCCCCGGCTCCCGGGGGCGGGGCGGCGCGCCCACCGCCCCTGCACCGGCGTCCGGGGCCGGCGGTGAGCGCGATGCGCGCCCGGGCACTCCTCGCCGCGCTGGTGCTGGCCGGCACCACCACCGTCGTCTCCACGGGTGTCACCACCACTCTCACCGCCGCCCCGGCACACGCCGCGGCGCGGCCCGACCTGACGGTCGCGGCGGTCACCGCGCCCGCCAGGGTCGCCGAGGGGAAGCGGCTGAAGGTCGGCGCCACCGTGCGGGCCGCGAGCGGGGCCCGCGCGGGGGCGACCCGCACCCGGTTCCTGCTCTCGCGGGACCGCAAGGCGGGTGGTGCCGACCGGGTCCTGGCGACGGTCAAGACGTCCGCGGTGCCGGGCGGCGGCCGCCGTACCGTGACCGCCCGCGGACCCGCCCGCGTGGCGACGGGCCGCTGGTACGTCCTCGCCTGCGCCGACGCGACCCGCAGGGTCCGCGAGCGGCGCGAGGGCAACAACTGCCGGGCATCGTCGGCGCCGGTCCGGGTGGCGGCCGCTCCCACCCCGCCGCCGGGCGACGGGTTCGCGCACGTCCCGGACCCGATCGACGTCGCGCACGAGGTCGACGCCGCGGCGGCGCGCTCCTTCACCCCCGGCACGTACGGCGGGGAGGTGACGGCGACCGGCGCCGACGGCACCCGCTACCGGCTGGTCGTCCCGCGGGACGCGCTGCTCTCCCCGGTGACGATCACGCTCTCCCCGGTCGCCTCGCTGGAGGGCGCGCCCGTCACCGGGCCCGTCCGCGCCGTCGAGATCACGCCGCACGGCCTGATGCTCCTCGAGCCGGCCACGCTGACGATCACCCCGCCCGCCGGCACCGACCTCAGCGCCAGCAGCGGGTTCCTGTTCGACGAGGGCGGCCTGGACTTCCACGCCTTCCCGGCGGAGATCGGCGCCGGCTCCGCGACGGTGCACCTGACCCACTTCTCCACCCCCGGGATCGCGGCGCCGAGCGGCGACCGGGCCTCGCCCGGCGCGGGCCGGTGGCCGCGGCGCGCGGAGGCCCAGTTCGAGGCCACGCTCGCCGACCTGCTGGCCGGCGACCGGGGCGATGTGCCCGACCTCGGCGACCGGTTGAAGCAGCTGGTCGAGGCCTACGAGCGGGACGTCGTCCAGCCGGCGCTGCGCGCCGGTACGGCGTGCGGGGCGTGGCGCGCGGCGCGGACCGCGGTGGCGACGGCCCTCGGGCTCAGCAGGCGGAGCCAGCTGCTCGGCCTCCCCAGCGAGGTCGGGTCCTCCGACCTGACCGTTCGGCTGATCCGCGAGGTCTCCACCGCCCAGGCCGACTGCGCGTACCGGTCCTGCGTCGCCGACCACAAGGTCGGCGCGGTCCAGACGATGATGGCCGTGATGCGCCACAAGGCACTCACCGGCGACCAGGCCGAGCTCGACCGTCTCGCGCCGATGCTGCGGGAGTGCCTCACGTTCCAGGTCGAGGTCCGCGGCACCGCCGCCGCCGAGACCCACTGGGCCGACGGAGCCGCGGCGGGGCTGGGCGGTCAGTTCTACTACGCCTACGACAAGTCGGCACGCCTCGTCGGCGGTGGCACCATCACGCTCCGCCTGAACCCGGCATTCGGTCTCAGCGGCCGGACCGAGACCCGCCTGACCGAGTTCCGCCACGTCGAGGACGGGCGCGACGCCGACGGCGACGACATCGCGCCCTTCACCGTCCGCGGCACCGCGTGGGACCCCGGCCTCGCCAGCGCGCGACTGGACCTCGACCTCAACGCCTACCTGCCGTCGTGGGCCGACGGGTGGACCTACTTCCCGCCGCCGATCGCGGGCCAGGTGCTGCTGGACCTGCGCAGCAGCGCGCTCGACTACGGGACCGCGGTCAACGGCCCCCTCACGGAGACCTACACCCGGACCAGCGGAGGCAGCACCACGACCGCGCAGACGTCGAGCTGGGTGGGCGCGCTGGAGGCCCTCGTCAACGCCCAGCTGCCCCAGTCGGGGCTGCGCCCCGCGGTGGTCTTCGGCCCCCGGGACCAGGCGGGCGCCACCTTCGTCGACCGCACCTGGTCGCGCACCCGGCGGCTGTGCCACGCCGAGGCCGAGGCGCAGTGCGACGAGACCACGACGCTGCGGGTCATCCTCACCCACACGCCGGGCGCGTGACACCGGGCGCGTGACACCGGGCAGCACGAGGCTGCGGCGGGACGCCTGCGCGGGTCAGCCCCGCCAGGCGTCCTCGCCGCTCAGGTCGGCGTGCTGGACGACCCAGGTGTGCATCGCGATCGCCGCGGCGGCCGAGGCGTTGATCGAGCGGGTGGAGCCGAACTGGGCGATCGAGAAGGTGCCGTCGCACCGCTCGCGCGCGGCCTCCGACAGCCCGGGCCCCTCCTGGCCGAAGAGGAAGCAGACCCGGGTCGGCAGGCTCATCGTCTCCAGGTGCAGCGATCCGGGGAGGTTGTCGATGCCCAGCAGCGGCACCGGCCCCGCGTCGCGCCCGTCGTACGACGCCAGGTAGTCGTGCAGGTCGTCGACGGTCGCGTGGTGGCGCACGTGCTGGTACCGGTCGGTCACCATCGCGCCGCGACGGTTCCAGCGCCGGTTGCCGACGATGTGCACCTCGGCGGCGAGGAAGGCGTTCGCGGAGCGGACGATGGTGCCGATGTTGAAGTCGTGCTGCCAGTTCTCGATGGCCACGTGGAAGCCGTGGCGGCGGGTGTCGAGGTCGGCGACGATCGCCTCCATCGACCAGTACCGGTAGCGGTCCACGACGTTGCGGCGATCCCCGCCGGCCAGCAGCTCGGGGTCGTAGACCTCGCTGCCCGGGCCGGTCGGCCTCTCGCCCTCCCAGGGACCGACCCCGACCTCGGCCGGCCCGTGCGGCATCGGGTCGTACGGCGCCCGCTGCTCCTCCGACACGGCCCCGACCCTAGCCGCCGCGGCGCGGGCTCCTCGCCCCCTCCCCGGGCACGCATCCCCACCCCCGGATACGTGTGACCGGGGCCACACGACCGGAGGCGCCCGCGTGTGATAGAAGCCGGACCGGTAGCGTGGAGCGCGTGCAGGTCCTGACCGCCCTCCCCGCGCTTGCGGCGGGCGAGCACCTGCCCGCGCTCACCTGGTTCCTCGGGATCGACTGGCTCGACCCGGAGTGGCTGCTGCAGCACTTCGGCACCGAGTTCCTCTGGATCAGCCTGCTGATCCTCTTCGTCGAGTGCGGGCTCTTCTTCCCCTTCCTGCCGGGCGACGCCCTGCTCTTCGCGTTCGGGATCTTCGTCGCCACGGAACGACTCGACCTGTTCCCGGGTCCGCCGATCGTGGAGCTCGCGATCGGCTCGCTGCTGATGATGCTCGCCGCGTTCGCCGGCAACGTCGCCGGCTACGAGATCGGCCGCGGCATCGGACCACGGATCTACCGCCGCAACGGGCGCCTGTTCAAGCGCAGGTACATCGACGAGACCCAGGTCTTCTTCGACAAGCACGGCAACAAGGCGCTGGTGCTCGGCCGCTTCGTGGCGTTCGTCCGCACCTACATCACCGTCGTCGCCGGCGTGACCGGGATGGACCGGCGCCGCTTCTACACCTGGAGCGCGGTCGGCGCCGCCCTGTGGGTCGGCTCGATCGCCGCGACCGGCTACTTCCTCGGCAAGCGGGTGCCGTGGCTGGGCGACAACATCGACTACGTGATCATCGCGATCTTCGCGTTCGGCGGGCTGCTGATGCTCGCCGAGGCGATCCGCCGGCGGCGGGTCAACGCGCCCGCGGCCGGGGACCTCGACCACGACGGGCGGCCCGATCGCGACATCGCCGGGTTCGCGGTGCCGCCGCACCACACCGAGGGCGGCTCGGACCAGGCCTGAGGGGCCGGCCGAGCCCGGGGCCGGGTCGTGTGCCCCACACCCCGCCATGCCGGGCTCTCGGGCACACGACCCCCATCCCGGCGGCAGGGAGCGTCAGCCAGCCTCGGACTTCCGGGCGGCGACGCGGCTCTCGAACGCGATCAGCGCGACCACGATCAGCACGCCCAGCACGGCCAGCAGCACCGGCCCCAGGACGGGGTCGTACGGCGCCAGCAGCTCGCCCGGGCCGTGCGCCTCCTGCGTCACCTCGCTGCCGGTGGACTGCCACGGCCACAGCGCGCGCAGGGAGCCCAGCATCAGGCCCGCCATCGCCAGCAGCGTGGTCCGCCGCCGCTTCTCGAGCAGGTGGTTGAGAACCTGCACGAAGGAGCCCAGGCCGACGAGCGCGCCCGCGGCGAAGACCGCGAGGTAGGCCAGGTCGCGGGAGTCGACCGCCTCCAGCGTCGTGGAGTAGAGGCCGACGGCGAGCAGGAAGAACGAACCGGAGACGCCCGGCACCACGAGCGCGCAGATGGCGACGGCGGCGGCCAGGAAGATCACCCAGTACGCCGGGTCGGCCACCGTGCCGCCCGAGGCCAGGCCGACCAGCACGAAGGCGACCACGGCCGCCACCACGAACCAGGCGACGTCGCCGAGCGCGCGCCGGCCCTCCGTGGCCGGGGGCAGCATCCGGAGCGGCACCGCGATGCTGGCGGCGACCAGTCCGAGGAAGAGCCCGCGGGCCTGCTCGGGGTGGTCGGCGACGAAGCCCTCCATCGCGCCGGCCACGAACAGCACGGCGATCGCCATGCCGAGCAGCACCGGGCCGACCAGCCACCAGTCGGTGCGCCTCGACTCCTCGTGGAAGCCGGCCATCCGGTCCGGGCCGAGCAGGAGGCGCTTGACCGCCTTGAGGGCGTGCGAGGCCGAGGCGATCAGGTCCTCGTAGACGCCGGTGACCAGGGCGACGGTGCCCCCGGAGACACCGGGCACCAGCTCGGCCAGGCCGATCAGGAAGCCGCGGAGCACGTCCAGCGGCAGCAGGAGCCGGGAGCGGCGCGGCGGCGCGGCGACCTCGCTCACGCCCCTCAGCCCGCCTGGGCCTCGGCGCGGGCGAGGTCCAGCTCGGCCTTGGTCAGCACCGGGCGGATCTCCAGGTCGACGTCGGCGAGCGGGTTCACGTCCTCGGGGCTGCGGTCGATCGCGCAGACCACGGTCTCCACGATCCCGCCGGCGGCGCGCAGCTCGCGCGTGGCGTCGCGGACCGCGCCGCCGGTGGTGATCACGTCCTCGATGAGGGTGATCCGCTTGCCGGCGAAGTCGCGGCCCTCGGCGAGCTTGGCGGTGCCGTACTCCTTGGCCTTCTTCCGCACGAAGAGGCAGGGCAGGCCGACGAGCTGGCTGACCGCGGTGGCGATCGGGATGCCGCCCATCTCCAGGCCGCCGAGCAGCTCGGTGTCGTGCGGCAGCAGCTGGGCGACCTCGCGGGCGACCCGCGCCAGCAGCAGCGGGTCGGCCTCGAAGAGGTACTTGTCGAAGTACTCGGAGCTGACCTGCCCCGAGCGCAGCGTGAACTCGCCGGTCAGGCGGCAGGTGGCGTCGATGTCGGCGGCGAGGTCGGTGTCGGTGGTGCTCACCGGGACAGGCTAGCCGGGCGAGCGCGTAGGGTCGGCGTCGTGCCCCGATCCGCCGCAGCCCCCGTCCAGACCGGCGCTCCGACAGGCACGCCGACCGGCACCGGCGGGTCCCGGCGGGCCCGGCGCGTGCGGGGCATGGGCACCACGGTCTTCGCCGAGATGTCGGCGCTGGCGGTGGCCACCGGATCGATCAACCTGGGCCAGGGCTTCCCCGACACCGAGGGCCCGCCCGAGGTGATCGCGGCCGCGGTGCGGGCGCTGCGGACGGGGGCCAACCAGTACGCCCCCGGCATCGGGATCCCGGCGCTGCGGCAGGCGATCGCCCGCCACCAGCGGCGCCACTACGGCCTCGACCTCGACCCGGACTCGCAGGTCACCGTCACCACCGGCTGCACCGAGGCGATCGCGGCGGCGATCCTCGGCCTGGTCGACCCCGGCGACGAGGTGGTGGTCCTCGAGCCGTACTACGACTCCTACACGGCGATGATCGACTTCGCCGGCGGCGTACGGCGCCCGGTGACGCTGCGCGCGCCGGACTTCCGGCTCGATCCCGACGAGCTGGCCGCCGCGGTCACCCCGCGCACCCGGCTGATCCTGCTCAACACCCCGCACAACCCGACCGGTCGGGTGCTGGACGCCGAGGAGATGGCGGCGGTGGCGCGGGTCGCGGTCGACCACGACCTGGTCGTGGTCACCGACGAGGTCTACGAGCACCTCACCTTCGACCGCCCGCACATCGGCCTGGCCACGCTCCCCGGGATGGCGGAGCGGACCCTCACGCTCTCCAGCGCCGGCAAGTCCTACGCGGTGACCGGCTGGAAGGTCGGCTGGGCGACCGGCCCGGAGGACCTGGTCGGCGCCGTCACGGCGGCCAAGCAGTGGCTCTCCTACACCTCCGGCGCCCCGCTGCAGCCCGCCGTCGCGGTCGCGCTCGACGAGCACCCGGACTTCCCGGCGCAGGAGGCCGCGCGGCTGGCCGCACAGCGCGACGTGCTCTCCGACGGGCTGGCCGGCGCCGGGCTGGCGCCGTACCGGAGCGAGGGCACCTACTTCGTCACCACCGACGTCGCGCCGCTCGGCTGGGCCTCGGGTGGCGACTTCTGCCGGGCGCTGCCGGAGCGGGCCGGCGTGGTCGCGGTGCCCTCGGAGGTCTTCTACGACGACCCGGACGCGCCCGGCTCGGGGCGGCACCTGGTGCGCTGGGCGTTCTGCAAGCGGCCCGAGGTGCTCGCCGGGGCCGCGTCCCGGCTGGCAGCGGCGGACCTCACCGCCTGACCGCCGAACAGGGGCTCAGGGCAGGCCGAACCGGGGCTCGAGGCACGTCGAGCAGGGGCTCAGGGCAGGCCGAGCAGGGGCTCAGGGCAGGGCGAACCGGGGCTCGCGCCGCGCCGCGTTCCGCGTGGGCGCGGTCGTGTGCCCCAGCACCCGCCCTGGAGGGGCGTCAGGCACACGACCCGACTCACGGATGGGTGGGGCGGCGCCGTGGGTCAGCGGCGCCAGGCGGCGACGTCGGGCCGCAGCAGCAGCCAGGTGGTGACGGCGCAGACGGCGACGAGCACGACCAGCGCGGGGTTGGCGATCGCCAGCGCGAGGCAGAAGAGACCGGTCAGCGTGCTGCTCACGGCCAGCGCGATGCGCGCCCAGCGCCGGCCCAGGATGGCGGCGAGCGCGAGCCCGGCCGCGGCCAGGCACCACGGCACGGCGATCGCGGTGAGCGCGTAGACGGCGACGGTCACCTGGCTCTCGGTGACGCCGAAGTCGGCGAGCGACTGGCCCTGCTGACGCTCGAACTCGACCCACAGCTCGTCGCCGGTGAGGGCGATCGCCAGCGAGACCATCAGCAGCCCGCCCGCGACCAGGGCCGTGGTCACCCAGGTGAGGACGCACGCCGCGACGAGGGCCCCGGGCCGGCGGTCGGCGCGCGCCGCCGGGGCGTGGTGCGCCGGGTAGCCCTGGTGGGGGGCCGGATAGCCCTGGTACGGCGGCGGGCCGGGCGGCGGCACCGGCGCCCGCAGCGGCTCCTGGGTGGGCGCCGGCGGCGGGTACTGCGGGGCCTGCGGGCCCT
>NZ_JBEGDJ010000024.1:0-62696 GCF_040191335.1 Nocardioides sp. YIM 152588
CACAAAATGAACGGCGGCTGGAACAAGCTCAAGCACAACGTCGCTCAAGTCTCCGCCACATCCGACCCCGTCAACGGCCTCTACGTGATCGCCCGCGGGACCGACCGCGTCGTCTGGGGCAAGCACAAAATGAACGGCGGCTGGAACAAACTTGCTGACGGCAGCATCTCTGTCGCCTCGCCACGGTGAATCGAGGCAGGCACGACTCCCAAGAGGGCATGGCGGTGGCTACTCGTTGTCGATCCGCGGCGCAGGTTTCTACCGTCCTCCCACGGATCGGCGCTCATCACACTCGGTGACAGGTGAGCACCTGGGTGCATGAGCGCCTTTGCCCCGATCATGTTTGGCGATGTCGGTCCCAACTTCCACCCGGTAGTCTCCTCGAGCGACCTCCGCCAGATCGTCGGCGCACTGCTGACCTACGGCCTACTGATCGCCGTCCTGATGCTCGTTGCATGCGGCGCCACCTGGGCGCTCGCATCAGCCCACGGCAGCTGGCACACCGCAGCGAAGGCGAAGACCGGACTCATCGTCGCCCTCCTCGGCGCGGCTCTCCTCGGCAGCGCGCTCGCGTGGGCGAACTGGCTGCTCGACGTCGGCGCCTCCCTCTGAGTGCGGACAGCCAGGCGCACCTGATCCCCGTCCGACCACGCCATGAGGAGCAGCCCATGTGGATCCACCGCCTCGCCCTGCTGATCCCGATGGACATCGAGATCAACCCGAACTCTGACGGCCTGCCCGGCATCGGCGAGCTCCGCACGATCGTGGGCGCGTCGATGACGATCGGGCTGATCCTCGCCGTACTCGCCCTGATCGTGTCCGCGATCGTCTGGGCGCTCGGCGCGAACTCCTCCAACCCCCACCTCGCGGGTCGCGGGAAGTTCGGCGTTCTCGTCGGGCTTGGGGCCGCGGTGATCTGCGGCGCCTCAGTGACGTTGGTGAACTTCTTCTGGAACGTCGGCCAGGCCGTCTGACCCGTCGCCGCGAAGCACCGCGAGCAAGGAAGGTGAAGCGATGGATGTGTGCGACGTACCGGTCATCTCCGGCGTGTGCGACTCCGCCGGCGAGGCGGCCGCGAGCCTGGTCACCGCGCCGTTCGACTGGCTCGCCCAGGGCACGGACGGTGCGGCAACGATCATGTTCGACGCGGTCTGGAAGGCGTTCGACTCGACCACGCTGGTCGACGTCACCAGCAGCGAGGTCACCGGCGTCTACAACATCCTGTTCGGCGTCGCGGTCTTCGTCATGCTCGGCTTCTTCATGCTCCAGGTCATCGGCGGCATGGTCCGCCGCGAACCCGCAGCGCTGACCCGCGCCGCGCTCGGCCTGGCCAAGTCGATCCTTGGCTCGTTCGTCGCCCTCACGCTGCTCGCGGCCGCGCTCGAGATCACCGACCAGCTCTGCATCGGGATCGTGCACGCCGCCGGTACCAACATGGATCAGATGGGCGAGCGGGTGTCGCTGCTGGTGGCGGGCCTTACGACGCTCAACTTCGCTGCCCCGGGCGCCGGGGCGATCGTGACGATCTTCCTGGCCTGCCTGGCCATCGCCGCCGCCGTACTGGTGTGGATCAGCCTCCTGGTGCGCAAGGCGCTGCTGCTGATCGCGGTGGTCTTCGCACCGATCGCGCTGTCCGGTGCGTCGTGGGACCACACCCGCGGATGGGTGTCTCGTTGGGCAGGCGCGGTGCTCGCGTTGATCCTGTCCAAGGTCGTGGTCGTGGTGATCTTCCTGCTCGCCACCGCCCAGGTCTCCGCGCCAATCGACGGCGACCTGCAGTCGCTGAGCGAGCCGGTGGCCGGCATCGTGCTCATGCTCGTGGCCGGCTTCGCGCCGTACCTGACCTACAAGGCGATCAGCTTCATGGGCTTCGACACCTACCACGCCACGTCGTCGGAGCAGGAGGTCAAGCACGCCCTCAACCGCCCGCTGCCGGTCCCGATGTCCGGGCGAGGAGGGAGTACGCCGCCGAAGGTGCTCGAGGCCAGGAACGGTGGGGGTAATCCGTCTGGCGGCGCTCCCAGCGGAGGGGCGCCGACGCCGGTCGCTGGCGGGTCGTCGGGGGCTGCGTCCGGCGGCGGGGCTTCGGCCGGTGGGGCCTCGGGTGGCGCGGGCGCCTCCGCAGGCGCTGGTGCCGCGGGTGCTGCTGCTGGCGGTGTTGCTGCTGGAGCGGTGATCGCGAAGGAGGCTGCCGGCGCCGGGCCGAAGATCGGTGGGTACGTCGGCGGCGTGGCCTCGCAGCACTCCTCAGATGCGGACGACTCGGTGGCGGCCCGCTCGGCGCCGGTGCCGCACGCGGCCGACCCGATGCTCAACGGCCACCCCCGAAACGGGAAGGCGTGACCTGGCATGACCGCGCCTCTGACGCCGACCACCACGCGGGACGGGCACGAGCTGCGGCCGGTGAAGTTCTCCCGACTCGCGCAACGCGGCGTGCTGCTCGGCATGAGCGGTGCGCAGCTCCTAGTCGCGGGGATCGCCGCGGCGACTGTCGTTTTCAGCCTGTACGCCGGCGGCGCCACCCTGTTCCTCGCCACCGTCCCGATCGTCGTGCTGTGCGGGGTACTCGGCTGGGGCGCGGTCGGAGGGCGGAAGCTGATCGCCTGGCTCCCCATCGGCGCCCGCTGGTTGTGGCGCACCGCGACCGGGCAACTGGTCTACAGGCGCCGCATCACCCGGCCTCGCCCCGCGGGCACCCTCGCGCTCCCCGGAGACGCCGCCGCGCTGCGGCAGCGGGTCGACACCGACACCGGCGCGGTGATGATCCACGACCCCCACGCCGCGACGCTGACCGCGATCATCGGGCTGACCCATCCTGCGTTCGTACTGCTCGACCCGGCCGAACAGGAGCGCCGCGTGACAGCGTGGGGTCGGGTGCTGGCGACCGCCTGCCGTTCGGGGCGGATCGCGTCCCTCCAGGTACTGGAGCGGACGCTTCCGGACTCCGGCAAGGGCCTGGCCGAATGGTGGTCACGGCACGGAAGCCACGACGGATCGTGGGCCTCGACGACGTACGGCGAACTGATCGAACGCGCCGGCCCCGCGGGCGAGCGTCATGCCAGCACGTTGTCGCTGAGCCTCGATCTCAAGTCCAGTGGTCGGGCGATCCGCGCCGCGGGTGGCGGCAACCGCGGTGCGGCGGCGGTGTTGCGGCAGGAGATGGCCACGCTGGCTGCGGCGCTTCGGGCCGCCGACCTGGCGCCATCAGACTGGCTCGCACCCGGCGACCTCGCGTTGATCCTGCGGGCTGCGTACGACCCTGCGGTTGCGGGTGCGCTCGAGCGACACGGCGGACTTGGCCGGGACCTCGCCGCCGCCGGTCCGGTCGCGGTCGCGGAGTCCTGGGGCAGCTCGCGGAGCGACTCGGCCCACCACTGTGTGCTTTGGGTCAGCGAGTGGCCCCGCTCGATGGTGTTCCCCGGCTTCCTCGCGCCGGTGCTGCTCTCCTCAGGGATCAGGCGGACCTTCTCGCTCCTGTACACCCCGCTCCGCGCCGACCACGCTGCCCGCGACATCCGCCGCAAGAAGACCGAGTACGTCTCCGACGCGGCGCAGCGCAGCCGGATCGGGCAGATCGAGGACGCCCAGCAGTCCGCGGAGTACCAGGACGTGCTGCAGCAGGAAGCCGACCTCACAGCCGGACACGGGATCCTCCGCACGACCGGGCTAGTATCGGTCACGGCCGATGACATCGGTGAGCTCGAGCAGGCGGTAGCCGCGCTGGAGCAAGCCGCGATTCAGGCGTCGTGCGAGACCCGGCGACTGTGGGGGCAGCAGGGACAAGCGTTCGCCGCCGCGGCGCTACCACTTTCCCGCCCGCTGTGACGTGCACCTGGCATCTCCACCTGGCGCCAATGCAACCGCGGGCCATGGGTGGATGGCGGCGGAAGACGCGGAGCGGAGGCACTGCTAGATTGCCTCGCGGACTGGGTTTTCGGGGCTCACTCCCCGGGCAGATCGCTGGTCAGCGTGGACCCAAGGCAGTGGATTCGAGCGAATCGAGCACGGTCGGCCGGGAAGACACTTTGGCCGGGCCGCGCTGTCGAGTCGACCACTGGGTAGGGATGCTGTGATGCTCGTCTCATGTTTGCGGAGCCAGACTCGGATACCTTCCTCACCGCCTTCTTCCAGGGTGGAGCAACGCTGGTGGCGATCGTGGCGGGCATCATCGGGGCGCGGTTTGTTGCTGCTCACGGCGATGTTCAGGGTCGACGAGACCGTAGCGAACGTCTCCGGTTGGACGAGCAGTCGCTGCAAGCCAAGTCGGAGCGCGCAGCTGGTCTGGCGCGACGACGGAGGGCTGAGCGACGCGCCTGTAGTGCTCAGTTCCTCAGCGACTACGTTCTGAGCCAAGACCCGCAGTTGATCGAACGTAAGGTCGAGTCGATGGATCCGCGTATACGCGAGTTCTTCCGACAAAGCGTCGAGCGCATTGACGACTTCCTGCCGACGTGCAACGAACTGGTGGAGCGCTGGGGGCCCCGCCCTCTTAGCATCGGCACCCTTCGGCAGGAGGGGGCACCGGTAGCGAACTCGTTCAGCGGAAGCGTCTATGCGCATGTAGTTCTGGAGCGCGCGAGGCAGCAGTGTGAGGCGTCAACAGACCACACCAGGAAATTCCTTAACCTCTCCGACGAAGTCGCCAAACGCGATGCTGCTCGACATCGCCTACTTCAGTCAGAGATCGAGAGAGCGCTTGAGAGGGAGTCCTCCTACGAAGACGAACTCGGCACCGTTCGTCGCCAGCAGGCGGAGTTGCGTAACGAGCTTGATATCCTCGAGGCCGGCGAGGGCTTCCGCCTCGGCTTGCGCGTTCTTGCGCTGATCGCTTCCCTTGTGATCGCACCGCCGGTTGCCCTACTCCTATTCAGGCCGACGGATTGGGGCGACAGATGGCCGGCTTCGGCAGTGGCACTTCTATTCGCGGCTGGTATCGCCGTGATGCTGCGGTACTTGTATGTCTACTCCGGGTTCATCCAAGGAAGATCGGCGCTTCCTGAAGCTGCAAGAGACCTAGTGCTTCCGCGTCGATGGTGGGGTAACACGAAGACTTAGTCCGTGGGTTATTCCTGTCCCACGCCTCGCGGAATGGCATCCTGAGCGCCATATGAAGGAGGGGCCCTAGAGGCCGGTCGAACCCTGTCCGTCGTGCAGTCTTACGACGAGCGCCCTCGCCGTGTGCAAGTTCTGCCGATGTACACACCCGCGCACTTCGTGGTGGAAGTGGTCCAGCAAAGTGTCACCGACGCGTGCATCGGGCCAACCACGGTGGCTCGGCGGGGCGTCGTTGGGACAGAACGTCTGGCCGCCGTGAGGTAGAGGCATCCTTGCTGGTTTGAGCGCCGAACCAAGAGCCCAGCAGGGTGCCCGCGATACCGACGACGGGGTGAAGGCTCCAGTGGCCAGCATGGGTCTGCCCCGCGCCTTGCTCGCGGCGGAAGTGAGGGCTGCGCTTCCATGGACGTGAGGTCAGATGCATTCAACGAACCGTGCCATCGCGAAGAAACATCTCAGTCGGAGACACGATCCGCAGGGACGACGCTGGCACCGCGGAAGCGAGATACACGGCGCCGCCCGCATGGAATACAGGCCCGCACTCGGACTGGGCGTCTATGGCGAGAAGGACTCCTGGACCGTGGCGCCGCGCCGTTCTGAGTGCGAGATGCGGGTCACTTGATAGGTGAACCCATTGGCGGCCCATGCTGGTAAGCCCCGCGCCATCGGAGAGTATGCTCCGCAGGTTGTCCGACGCCGTTCCGTGGAAGAGTGTCGGACGCGCGACTGCTTCGGCGTATTCAATGTCAACGGGACGGGTGTGACCGTATCGCGCACGAATCTTCTTTCCCCTCAACTCGAAACGGGGCTCGTCGATTGCAGCTGCCACCGTTCGCACTTCCACACTATCCGTTCCCAAGCCATTTCGGTAAAGGGCGTCCGACACTGCAGCGATGTATGCCCACCCGCCGCGGTCGAGAAATACGGTATCGCCGTGCCGAAGTTCATATGCCATCGCCCGAGACAGGTGGCGACGCCGCGCGTCGCTAATGCCTTTTAGTTGGTTCTTCTCGTCGACCGCAACCCCACGGCGAACTGACCAGGCGTGCAGCAGATGCGTTGAAATCTTGCGCACTTCAAGACTGCTGGCCTTGTCGCCAAGCCATAGGAGCAGGGCCTCGCCATGCTGCCGTAGTTCCGCATTGCCGTCCGGTGAAGTGAGCAATCCCACCGCACGTGACACGGTTGCGGCCTCCCACGAAACCAGCAGGTGAACGTGCGATATGGCTACGCCTCGGCGAGATAATTCGCGCCTGTATTGCCTGAGCAGGTGCAGTCGAGCATCCCAACCACCGGAGTCGACTGGGAGGAGGGGACGGTCGTCCAGCAGTTGTGCCAACTCCAATCCCGCTGGGCGCCACCCGCACGCCTCGAAGTCAACCGCGACGACCGCGCGATCCGCTCCGATTAGCCAGTTGAGAGGGTGGGCGTCTCGGCGCGGAAGAAATACCGGCTCGCTGCCGAAGAGATTCCACCAGCGATCGAACACGTCGGCGGCGTCTTTTAGCTGAAGTCCGTTCTTCAGCCATCGACCGAAGTCCTTCCGTAGGAGATCGCGACGAACCGATGTTGGCGCAATGGTGCATGCAAGGTGCTCGGTGGCATGGATGACTGCCAGGTACTTTACGACAGTTTCTAGAGTGTTCGACCGCGCAGCAAGATTCTTGGCTCGAAGCGCATCAGGGAGGATCTCGCCGGTGTGGAAGCGACGCGCAACCAACACCTCACAGCCATTGGTTCTTAAAACGTCATCAGGGGGTAGTGGGCTCTTTGCGAGAGTAGCTGGAACAGAGTACCTCCTGCTGAGACCCATCTGCTTGAGGTGCTTTTCCAGATTGGTCACCCTCTCAAGTTCCCTGTCGGCCAGCGCGTTCAATGTCGGCTTGAATACGAACGTCTCAGAAATGACGCCGGAAGGATCCTCGGCCAGGTATACGCCACTGCGGCCACCGAGTCTCTTCCGGTCGATTTCGCGGCTTTCCAAGGCGCGCTTCGCCGCAGTAGAGTAGAGTCCGGCGAGGTTCCTGGAAAGGACGTCTCGCAGAATGTCGCGGGAGCCATTGTGACTTTCCTTCTGAAGTTCATAGGCGACTTGGTGCGGGACACCATCCGGAAGCGCCTCCAGTTCGCGAGCCAGGACCAGCAGTGGCGTTGCCCACGCCTGATCGAAACTTGTGAGGGAAAGAGCATCCCCAATTGCCTCCAGTAGATAAGCCCTGTGGCCGGTAACCTTGTAAAGCTCGAATCGATCAATTGCATTCTGTAGTCGACTGTCAGGGTCCCTTAGTGCTTGCTGACCCTTGCTCCAACTTCGGAGAGAAACGGCAGACTTGAGTAGTTCGGCCTTCTGGCCGACGGCGCGCGCGGGATACAGGCTCGCGAGCTCGCTCTTGGTGGAGGCAGCGATGCTGCGCAGTAGCGGACTTGCTAGAATCTCGGCGGGCAGTCTCGCGAACTCCTGGTCAATCTCTCTGAGAATTTCTCGCGCAATCCCGCGATCGCTTAGCCGCCATTCTCGGGCCTGGGACGCGATTCCGAAAGGAGTTCGCAGTCCTTGAATCTCCGGTACGCGATCCTGCGGAAGCCGCAAGTATGCGCCGACTATCGCTGAACGAGCTGCGACTACGGGGTCCTTGGTGTTCGAAATTGATTTGCGCTGAGCGTCCGCGCGATCGCGAAATCGCGCCCGTCCTTCTTCGGTCTCTGCCGCCTGCGAAAGGCGCAGCCATGCCTCCGCGATGTGCGATGCCAATGCCTCTGTCTCTGCGCCACGAAGGCGCTTCGCCAGATCGACGATTTCTTTCAAGGGCTCATATTCGCCTGACTTGTCATTCAGGCGCAAGAGTGCCTCGGCAAGATAGCTTAGGGAATCTGCGTTGTTGTTTCCGTGAGCAATTGAGTCCTTGATACGGTCGGCCATTTCGGCAGCCTGCTCGCTTGAAAAGTCACCGTGACGCGACTGGAGCACGAGACAAACGCCGAGTCTACCTTGGTATCGGGATCGTTGGCTCTCGCGGACAAGGTGCTTGTTCTCAAGAACACTGCGCATGTAGACCTCAGATGCCCTAAGGCCCCGTACGAACGTCAACGGCTCTCGCCAGTTGACGCTCTTTGCGCGACTGTAAAGGGCCAGTGCGATGATTCCGCGTACGCGTATCAGTTGGCTGCCGAAGTCCTCATCCCGCCCAAGGGTGCGAGCGACTGCGCGAGGGCGGGCGCAGATCCAGTGCTCGAGCAGCAGCAGTTCGAGGAGCTCCCAATAGTCGCGGCGGCTCGCCCCGTCCAAGAGGGCGTTGAAGCGACTCGTGGCCACCCTTCCATCTGTAAGAGCCTCAAAGTGTGCGTCACCGTAACGACCGATGAATGCCTCGATATAGGCTGCGTCGACGGGCTCACCCAGGAGACCGAGCAAGTGAGTCGCTTGTGGGCAGAGGTGCCGGAGATCGGACGCTCGTGCCTCGTAGGGCGGCGGGATACTCACAGCCCGAGGCTATGCCAGCGGTTGTGCGCCGTGAGCGGCTTCCGGCCGTAAGCGTGTCGCGAGTGAAGTCGCGGGCGGTCTAACTTCTCGGCCAGTCGATTCCTTGAGGCAAGAGGGGGGGCTCGCGTACTGCAACCTGGGCGGAGTGTGACAGCTGGTTCGATCTGACCGAGGCCGACCTCCTGCCGCACGCCTTCGGCCGTGCCGGCGCACCTGCAAGGTAGCCATGCCCACTGCCATATGGAGGGTCCGATGCCGATCAACCGGGAGCTCGTCACCGAGACCGACGCCGCCTTAGAAGCACTTCTTGGACTCGCGCACGCGACCCGCTCGATCGACGACCCCGAGCAGATCTACCCCGTCCTCGGCGCGGTCTCCGCGGGCCTGGTGGCGTTGGAGCAGTCGCTGCATCAGTTGGCGAACCGGCACGACTCCGCCGCAGCCCACGGCGTACGGGTGGACGGCGACGGCGGCGCCGGACGAGCTGCCGTCCACCAGGTGGCGTGGGAGCTGCACCGCGCGGCAGAGATGGTGCGCGAGGTCGGCGCCGCGGTCGACCACGCACACGAGATCGAAGCGACGATCGCCTACCCCGCACCGCCGCCACGCCCTGCACCCGCGGTAGGGGCCGCCCGCCCAGGTCCGGGGATGTCGCTATGACAGCGGACCACCGCACCGGGCTGCGCGCGTCCTCTCTGGTGGCGCCCGGCGACGAGGGCCGTCGCAGCCGCCGTCGCCGCAAGGCCGCTGCCCGCGCTCTGCTCACCGAGGACCGCTCACTCCGCCGTGAGGCTGCCCGAGCACAGGCCGAGGAACTGGCGGCCGAGGGTCGCGCGACCGTCGTACTCCCCCGCTCCGGGGAACCCGGCCCCGCTGCCCTGCGCACAACCGGTCGCCTGCGACTCCCTCGGCACCAGGACACCTCCGCCACCTGGGCCGGCGCCTACCCCTTCCTCGCCGAGGGTGGCCTGGGCGCCGAAGGGGTGTTCGTCGGGCAGGACCTGTACTCGGGCACCTCCTTCGTCTACGACCCCTGGGTGCTCTACGCCCGCGGCATGATCACCGCCCCGAACCTGGTGCTCGCCGGGATCGTCGGCGCCGGGAAGTCCGCGCTCGCCAAGAGCCTGTACACCCGCTCGATCCCGTTCGGCCGCCGCGTCTACGTCCCCGGCGACCCCAAGGGCGAGCACACGGCGGTCGCCGAAGCGGTCGGCGGCCGCGCCATCGCCCTCGGGCACGGGATGGCCAACCGGCTCAACCCGCTCGACGAGGGCCCACGCCCGGTCGGCCTGGACGACGCCCAGTGGGCCGGGCAGGTCACCTCCCGACGTCGGGACCTGATCGGAGCACTCGCCGAGACCGTGCTCGATCGCAGACTCACACCGCTGGAACACACTGCAGTCGACGTCGCCCTAACCGGTACCGTCCGCAGCTACGCGACGCCGATCCTGCCGATGATCGTCTCCCGACTCCTCGAGCCCGACCCGGTCGACGACATCGATGGCCGGCTGACCGAGGACGGTCGGCTCGTCGGCCACGCCCTACGCCGCCTCGTCGCCGGCGACCTCGCCGGACTCTTCGACGGCCCCAGCACGGTCCAGTTCGACCCGACCCTGCCGATGATCTCCCTCGACCTCTCGCGGGTCACCGAGAACGCAACCCTGATCTCGGTGCTGATGACTTGCGCCTCGGCGTGGATGGAGTCCGCGCTCCTCGACCCCGCCGGTGGACAACGCTGGGTCGTGTACGACGAGGCGTGGCGGCTCATGTCCCACCCCGCGCTCCTGCGACGCATGGACGCCCATTGGCGGCTGGCGCGGCACTACGGCATCGCGAACATGCTGATCTTCCACAAGCTCTCCGACCTCGACAACGTCGGCGATCAGGGCTCCGCGATGCGCGCCCTGGCGTCTTCGCTATTGGCGAATGCTGAGACCCGGGTCGTCTACCGGCAGGAGTCCGACCAGCTCGGTTCGACCGCGGCGGCGCTTGGGCTGACGGGCACTGAGCAGTCGCTGCTCCCGACACTGGGGACCGGGCAGGGGTTGTGGCGGATCAAGCACAGGTCGTTCGTCGTGCAGCATCAGCTGCATCCGGCCGAGCTCGCATTGTTTGAGACTTCTGGCCGAATGACCGGCGCGTAGAAGGATCGCCGTGGGCCGTCAGGAACACTGCTCCTCGCACAACGCCCGGAGCCGTTCCAGATCCTGAGCCACCATGTCAGCGTCACGCTCGAACTCATCGTCGCTGAGGTTCAGCTGCCGGATGGTGAAGACGACCTCGGCTCCCTCGGGATGGGCGAGCACCCTGATCGGATTGGTCACCGTTTCGCCGGACGGCAGCGTGACGTCGTGGTCGAGTACGCCGAACTCGTTGCGCGGCACGAACCGCACGGTGACGGGTCCCATCGGCGAGTCGACCTTCAGCAGGTCGCCGACAGGCACCACCTCAGCCTGGGCGAGGCCGGCCGCCCACTTCGGCAGGTTCGCGACGTCGGAGGCGAAGGCGTAGACGGCAGCGGGATCAGCTGCGACCACGACGCTGAGATGGCGACTCCTCATGGAGGAATGCTGGCACGACGACGAGGTCGTCGGAGTCTCGGGTCGAGGCGACCTCCGAGCACCTGACTACCGAAACCCATCCATTGGGAGGTCGTCATGCACGTCGATGCCAGCGATCGACAGGCCAAGCTCGAAGCCGTCCAGGCGAAGCTCGTCAGCGCGGTCGGCGAACTGGTGACCGGCGAGGACTGGCGGCGCGCACTGGAGTTCGCCGCTCGGTTCCGAGCCCGGTCGTTCAACAACACCCTGCTGATCTACGTCCAGCACCACTCGGCGTACGAGGAGGGCCGGGTACCGGCGCCGACCCCGACGTACGTCGCCGGGTTCAAGCAGTGGCTCTCGCTCGGACGGCATGTGGTGAAGGGTCAGTCGGGCTATCAGATCCTGGCCCCGGTCACCGCCCGGTTCGCGTCCCGCACCCCCGAGGTCGACACCTCATGGCACCGCCTGAACCGCAGCGAACGCCCCGGACCGGGCGAGGTGGTCAGGTCGCGGATGATCGGGCTGCGACCGGCGTACGTCTGGGATGTCTCGCAGACCGACGGCGACCCGATCCCCGCGCGGCCGACCCCGTCGCTCCTCCAGGGAGCGGCCCCGGAAGGACTGTGGGACGGGCTCGCAACTCAGGTCGAGGACCGCGGGTTCGCGCTTCGGATGGTGCCGGACGCGAGCGCGCTCGGCGGCGCGAACGGCACCACGAACTACGCCACCTACGTCGTCTCGGTCCGCGCCGACATGGAGCCGGCCGCGCGTACCAAGACCCTGGCGCACGAGCTGGGACACGTACTGCTGCACGGCCCCGACAACGTCGAGGCGACCGATCACCGGGGCGTCGCGGAGGTCGAGGCCGAAAGCGTCGCGTTGATGATCGGCGCGGCCCACGGCATGGACACCAGCGACTACACCGTCCCCTACGTCTCTTCGTGGGCCGGCAGCGTGCCCGGCAAGACGCCGGTCGAGGTCGTCCAGGCCACCGCCGACCGCGTCCGGACCACGGCACTCGGGATCCTGGACCGCCTCGCCACGCTCCAGGCCGGAACAGGTACGCCGCCCGGGCTCGAGGCCGCGCAACCGACCCACAGCATCCCCGAACAACCTCGTCCGGCGCCGCAGCGGCGCCCGCCAAGCTTCGAGGCGGTGCGGTTGTGACCGCCCACGTCCGGGTACCGGTGGTCCTGCCGCTGGTCGAGATCGCCATCGATTCGTACGGCGCCGCCGCAGTGACCGTCGACCGCGAGCCCTACGGCGCATCCGAGCCCATCGACCGCGGCGCCGTCGAAGCCTTACTCCTCGACATCGCCGGCGCTCTCGGGCCAGTCCGGGTTCAGGTGACCGAGGCCGACGGCACCACCTTCACCGACATCGTCATTCCTCCCGGAGCCGATGGTCCGTCGGACGCGGAGCAGCTGGCGCGGCCGCCCGACCCGGTCGGCCTCGGCGGCAACGGATTCGCCCCTGGCGAGGACGTCGACATCGCCGTCATCGTCACCCGCCGTTCGGCCGCTCCAGACGGACGCGCCGATCTGCGGCTGCCGCCCGCGCTACTGCGAGCCACCTCCGGGACCCTCGTACTTCTCGGCCGCACCTCGGGCCGGTACGCCGTCTGCGAGCTCGCATGAATCCCCACGGCCGCGCCGTCGACGACCAGCTCGTCAACCTCGCGCTGGCGCTGATCGCGGTACTCGCCGGGCTGGCCGGGATGCTGTGGTTCGCGGCCGCAGCCACCACGTGGGTCACGGGCACGGCACCGCCCTCCACCGGCATCACCAGCAGCCTTCGCTTGCTGGCCGACCCCGGGCACCCCGATGCCGCGTTCGGCGCCAGCGGGCTCTCCCCCGGCGCGTATTGGTTGGTCGTCACGGTCATCGCGACCCTGCTGGTCGGCGTCGTGGTGCTCGGCTGGCGCCTGGCCGCCGAGGTCCGGCACCGCCAGAAGCGGGACCCGCACCGCATCCTCGGGGTCGCCTCGAAGCGCGACGTACTCGCCTCGGCGTCGAAGAAGGCGCTCCTGGCCCGCGCCACGACGCTTCGCCCCAGCCTCGCCCACCCCCACGCAAGCGACCTCGGCTACCGCCTCGGCCGCTCCTGCGGGGTAGAGGTGTGGAGCTCGGTCGAGGACTCCACCCTGATCCTCGGCCCGCCCCGATCCGGCAAGGGCCTGCACCTCGTCATCAACGCGATCCTCGACGCCCCCGGCCCGGTCGTGACGACCTCCACCCGGCCGGACAACATCCAGGTCACCCTGAGGGCACGCTCAACGCTGGGCCCGGTCGCCGTCTTCGATCCGCAGCAGCTCGCCCCGGGGCTGCCGGGCGAGTTGCGTTGGTCCCCCATCCGCGGCTGTGAGGATCCGCTGACGGCGATGATTCGGGCGGCGGGTCTCGCTTCCGCGACGGGTCTCTCGAAGGGTGGGGTCGAGTCGGGTGGCTTCTGGGAAGGCAAGACCCGCACCGCCCTTCAGGGACTGCTGCACGCCGCCGCGCTGGACCGCCGTACGCCGCGCGAGCTGTACCAGTGGACGATCGCGCCCGCCTCCGCCGTCGACGCCGTCGCGATCCTTGCCAGCCACCCCAACGCCGCGGCTGGGTGGGGCGAGGCGCTCGAGTCGATGGTCCACGCCGACCCCCGCACCCGCGACTCGATCTGGGTCGGCGTCTCCCTGGCGCTCTCGTGCCTGGCCGACCCCCGCGTGCTGCAGGCGGTCAGCCCGAGTCCCGGCGAGGAGTTCGACCCAGTCGAGTTCCTCACCAACAACGGCACGCTCTACCTCCTCGCCACCGGTGCCGGAGCCGGCGCATCCTGGGCTTTGGTCGCCGCGTTCATCGAGGATCTCGTCGAGACCGCCCGCCACCTCGCCGCGCCCTCACCCGGCGCCCGTCTCGACCCGCCCCTGCTGCTGGCGCTCGACGAGATCGGCAACCTAGCGCCGCTCCCGTCGTTGCCCGTGCTGATGGCCGAGGGCGGCGGCACCGGCATCACGACGATGCCGGTCCTCCAGTCGCTCTCGCAGGCGAGGGATCGCTGGGGTGACCACGCCGCTCACGCCATCTGGGACGCCTCGATCGTCAAGGTCGTCCTCGGCGGTACGTCGTCGACGAGGGACCTCCAGGACCTGTCAGCTTTGATCGGTGAACGCGATGAGCAGACCGACAGCGTCTCGATCGGCGACTACGGTGCGCGTTCGGTCCAGCGATCGGTACGCCGCGTGTCAGTGATGCCACCCGAGACGATCCGCACACTGCCGTTCGGCACCGGGCTGGTGCTCCTTCGCAGCGCACCACCGCTGGCAACGGCACTCCGCCCATGGACCGGGAGACGGCCACTGTCGTAAGAGTCCGCGGCCCCTGGGCGTGGCAGGGCTGGTCGGGCACGGGCAGACGGGACTTCGTCGCATCACGCAGCCAACAACGTGCTCCGGGTATCGACAAGCAGCAGTCCCCCTGACCGACCGCACGTTTGGCTCCAATTTGCCGAAATCCTCGTCCCATACCGCACATTCGGGATGTGACCCCGCTCGCGCAAGAGTTCCAGCCGCTGACGTGAAAGCGTCTGATCGACTTCCATATCGCCAGCCTCCGAAGGTACGGATGTACTAGGCGGGCTCCACCGCCGACTGGGACTGGTAGTCACGACTTCCGCCTCGATCACCTTGGGGGATCTGTTGTCGAGGAACCAGGCCATCAACACGCTGGTCGCGCGAATAGCTCGGCGGGCAGACATGAGCGCAACAGAGAATCTTGCTCGCACCTATGTCGATATCGCGCCGGTCACCAACGGACTGGCAACGGTCGATCATCAAGTGGTCTACGGGCGGCGCGGAACCGGAAAGACACACACACTCCAGCACCTCGCTCACGAACTCGAGGGTCAGGGGGATTTGCCGATATACCTTGACCTTCGACGCATCGGATCAGCCAATGGGATCTACGGCGACCCCAGTCAGGGTGTGCGGTCGCGTGGCACGCGCCTCCTTATCGACGTTCTTGAGGCAGTTCACTCGGAACTACTTCTGCGCGCCATCGAGGACGACCGCTTCGGGGCATTGCTTGAATTCCTCGATCCACTCGCCGACGCGGCAGCCGCAGTACGCGTCCAAGGAACCGTTTCCGCGACAGACGAGCACGAGATTGAGGATGAAGATAGCAGGCTGTCTCAGTCAGACGCTTCCATTGCACTCTCTCCGCGCCCGACAGCAGCCATGTCTTCTAAACGCGAAAAGCGTTCTGCGCAGCGCGCGCGCCGAACACAGAAGTCCTCTTACCAGGGAGTCGAGGAACATTTCGTCCATTTTGGGATCCTTGGACGTGCGATCTCGGACGCAACTACAAGTATCGAACCATCCCGACTATGGATTCTTCTCGATGAGTGGAGCAGCGTCCCATTGGACCTTCAGCCACTCCTAGCAGACTTGCTTAGGCGCACTTTCTTCACCATCCAGGGCCTCACCGTGAAGATTGGTGCTACTGAACGGCGGTCGCGCTTCGTTGAGCGCCGCACGAACGCCGCGGCCGGCTACGTCGGACTAGAACTCGGCTCGGACACAGCAGCCGCACTAGACCTCGACGAGCACCTGCTAATGCAGGAAGATGGCGATCACGCTCAGATGTTCTTCTCGGAACTCATATTTAAGCATATCCAGGATCTCCTACGATCAATGGACAAACACCTCCCGGGCACAACAAACGATCTGATTGCAGAGATGTTCTCCCATGGAGCCCTGAAAGAATGGGTACGGTCGGCCGGAGGCGTTCCTCGCGACGCAATCAACATTCTCGGCTTAGCCGCAAGTCGCGCGGGAGACAGGCGAATCAGCCTCGAAGATGTACAACTTGCAGCGCGGCAATTTTATCTCCGCGACAAGGAAGCGTCGCTCGCCGGAAACCCCAAGGCAGAAAGGCTTTGGGGGAAGCTTCAAAGCGAGATCGTTCTCTCGCAGCGTTCAAGGACTTTCTTGGTGCGCCGAGTTGCTTCCGGTCCACCCGAGAGCGTGCTAGATCTTTACGACGCACGCCTGATTCATCTCCTCCGGCAGGGCTTACGATCAAACAAGCATCCTGGACAACTCTTCGACGGATATGCGGTTGACTACGGCACCTATATCGACGCCATGGCCAGAATCGACCTAGAGAATGCATGGAGCGCAGCCTCGACACCGTGGGTCTACCAGCGAGGGCAGGCGGTGCTGCCAGACACGTTCGACTCGCGCGTGATCATCGATCCACGTTGAAGCGGCCACTCCGTTCTCGCATTGGCGAGCTCGCGCGCAAGGTCGCAGCAAGCTCGCCGCCGTGCGACCCTGAAATTCTTGCCGTTGAGGCATCGGTTTCGCTCACCTTCGCCAATGCCGGCGCGGAGGAACTCGACCAGCACCAGTTCGATCGCCTGTGCGAAACTGTTATACGACGATGCGCAATAGAGCAGCGCAATAGAGTATTCGAGGCGGAGGATCACTACTACTACTCCACACCGGAAGTTGTATGGCTGCTCGTACTTCGTGGCGATATTGAACAGATTCGAAGGGCGCAATCAGCCCGCGAGGTCGCCCGCTTCTGGAATCTTGCAGACCCAGGGGGCCGGTCACTGGAAGACCCATCGGACTATCACGATCGATTTGGAAAGCAGACTTCCGAGGCGGACGCTATGGCCGATCTAACGCGAGCCTTTAGGTTACTTCCCAACCGAATGGCCAACTTGATTTCAGAGCGCCACTTCTGTGCACCTCTTGCTAGTGCCCAACCTCAAGACAGGTCGCATGGCGCATATCTCAACGCGGTCCAGGGATTGCGAGACCGGATGAACGGGATCGCTATCTAGTTCGGCGACATACCTGTTCAACCGGATTCGGCTGCATCTGCAAAAGCAGATTGTATCAGGTGACGTGCCGGTCCCAGTCCAGCCAAGAATACCTTCACATTGAACGACTGCAGTTCATCCTGCCCGACAGTTGACTCAGAATTGCAATGCACGCTTCCGAGGCGCGTGAGGCCCTCCCGGTCACCGGGGCCGTTGGTGGTGCGCTGACTCCCGTGCGGGTTCATCAACCCGTTGGGATCGTCGACGTGTTCGAGCCCGACGACGTGGCCGAGTTCGTGATCGACGATGGCTTGGGCGGACGCGAGATCGTCAGGGCCGAAGACGCGTAGAGATCCCGGCCGAGCATCACTTGCTCGGTGACGCGCCGGATCTTGCCGCCTGATTGGGTGGCCACGCTGCCGGCCAGTCGGGCACCTCGTCGGGGGTGGCCGAGGCGATGAGACGGGGCGGCGGACGATGCCGCCGGCGGGCTCGACGTCGCGGTCGTCGGTCAGGCCGACCCGCTCGAAGACCAACCCGGTAGCGGCGGCGGTGTGGACGAGGCCGGTGTCGACGAGTTGGTCGTGTTGCGGGCGCGCTCTCGGGGTTGACCATGACCTCGGTCGGTCGGCATGGGTCGCAGGCGACGGGTTCGTCGCTGCCCGGTTGAGTCTGCAGGAACGCGTAGTTGCCCACGCCTCCTGGGACGTCGGGTACGACGCCCGGGCGGTCGTCGCCGAAGCCGAGGAGGCGGCGGACCGCCCGCGTGTTGGCGTCCGGGGACAACGCCACGATCCCGAAGATCAGGGCCACGGTCACTAGCAGCGCAGGGAGCACCCGTCCGTCGGATCGCCGCGCCCCGCGGGCGCCGAGTCGTAGCCGAAGGCATGGTTCCGAGGCCGTATCTGCGGTCGAGGCGATCCAGTACCGCCATTCTCCGCGCCATGTTGCGGGCGGCACGGCGGCGCCGACTGCGCGCGGCGATCCGATAGAGCACGGCCGACATGTTGGCCGAGACCAACGCCGCGCGCGAGCCGATGTCAGGACTTCGGGCCCGACTGGGCTTGGGCGGGGGCACCTGCACACCTGACTCCCACCAGCGGCACCAGCAGCGGTCCGCGCGTCACCGGGAGCCTCCGATGTCGATCCCCACCCAGCTCAGCCTGAACGGCTTCATCGCCACCGCCCCCGACCTCCACTTCTCCAAGGCCGGCGCCCCGCGGTTCCACGCCCGCGTCGGGTGCGAGCACTTCCGCAAGAAGGCGGACGGGACTTTCACCAAGCTCGCCCCGACCTTCCACGACCTGGTGGTCTTCAACGACACCGCGCTGATGGCGTACGAGCGGTTCCGCAGGGGCGACTCGATCGTGGCCAGCGGGTACGTCCACGAGTACGAGGTCGAGGCCGACGGCACCACCGTCGTACGCGACGAGTTCGTCGCCCGTCGGATCGGGCACGACACGCAGCGCACCCGGTACGACGTCCACCGCCGAGGTGCCGCCGCACCGGCGTCGCCGTCCCCCGCCCAGGCGCCGGCCGCCGCGCCGCCTGCGATCGGGAGGTGACCGATGACCACCATCGACGCGCCGCCCGAGGCGCCCGCAGTCGGGTATGACGTACCGGACTCCCCCATCAACTGGCTGATCCTCGAGGCCAGTGAGGCGCGGTTCCAGTTCGAGTCGCTGGACCGGTGGGTGAACTTCCTCCGGACCGCCTACGGCCTGCCGCCCACGATCCTTCCGCCGCTGTGGCACCGTCACGACGAGCTGATCTGGGAGCTGTCCGCGCTCCATCAGCACTGGCTGAACTGCTACGACGCCAGCGCCTCCCCCTCCGCGCCGTTGCAGTGGCACCAGGACTTCGCGCTGGCCCGGGAGCGGCTGCGGGACTGGGTCGCGGTCAACGGCTCGCGGCTGGATCGCGACCGGCCGACGCGGATCACCACCTGGCCCGGCGAGCGCCCCTTCGCGACCGCCGATGAGGTCCCGGTGGTCGACCGGGCCGAGGACTTTCGGCTGTTCGTCGACCAGGACTCCGCGGAGCGCGAGCGCCTCCAGCGCTGACCCGCATCGGATCCGAGCCACAGCACAGCCCACCAGTCGCGCGCCGTACCCCGGAAGAGCGGACGGCGCACAGAACTCTCCCCGAAGGACCACGCTCATGCTGCTCGCCCACGCCCTCGCGCTCGCCGAGGCCCGCACGTTCCTCGCCGCGCTGGCCGATCTGGCCACCACGCAGGAGGGCTCCCGCGCCTATGACCACGCGCTGCACTACCTGGACTCGCTGCACGCCGGCGAGATCCCCGGGCCGACCATCGGCTCGCCAGTCGTCGACCTCGACACCACCTACGGGCTGGCCGTCTCGGCCATCGAGGACCTCGCCACCCACGGCGTCCACCCGCTCCAGGTCGAGCTCGTGCTCGCCATGCTCGAGGACGCGCGCTCCCTCGACGCTCCAGCCTGACGCCGTACCGGCCAGCGGCATGTACGGCGAGAACGCCGGCGCGATCCGTGACGAGCTCGGCAGCCTGCTGCGCCAGCATCGGATCCAGTTCCGGATCGGCGGCATGGGCATCATCGGGCACCGGGCCACCACCACCGTTCAGGAACGTGAGGCGGCCAGCCTGCTGATCCAGCGGTACCGGTTCGCCCTGCTCATCTGGTGCCGCCACGCCCTCGCCGCCGCCGACCCCGGGCACACCGCAGGACCTGGCGGACGCGTCTACCCCGAGGTCGAGCTGGCGCGGCGGTTGCGCGTCACGATCGATCGTGCCCGCTGCGGGCTGCCGAGCCTGGACGAGTTGGTGACTCCCCAACCCTTCCCGCTGGTCGAGGCGTGGCGGCGGATGGCGAAGGCGAGCGTGCTCGGCGAGCACGACTTCGCCGGTGACATGGCCGACGGTCGCCTCGACATCGACGAGCGCCTGACCGTGGTCAAGGACGTCGCCGAGGTCATCCGGGCCCTGCTGGTGCTGGACGTCCGGTACGTCGAGACCCCCGGATGGGATCCGCTGCGCGGCCCCGTCCGGCTCGCGAACGCCGCCGAGACGTGCGCGTTCCTGACCGCCGAGGACTACCGGGTCGATTGGCGCGGTTGGCGCCCGGCCCCGGCCGTCGATCACCGTCCACTCCCAGGCATCGCCGGGGTGATCCAGTCCGAGCGCAACATGTTCATTCACCTCGGCCGGTTCCCCGATGCTCTCCACCTCCGGCTGGTCCTGGACTCCCAGCGTGACCTGTCGCGCCTCCTGGCCGACCGTCTGGGTCCCGAGTCGGAAGATGTCGCCCGCGCGTGGAATGGTCGCGCACGAACGTACGACGCGCTCCACAGGGAGTCCCGTCACTTGGGCGGACTCGTGGGCGGCGGCGGTCACGCGGTCGGCGAGGCTGCCACCGCACTGTCGCGCGTACGACAGCTGCCGCCGGGTGCCCCGATCACGGCATCCGCGCAGCGCGACCTCGTCCGACTGTTCGCGGCCGTCGACCGCCGGGTAGCGGACATCCTCGAACAGGGCGCCCGCGAGAAGCTCTACTTCGTCGGCACACCCCTGTCCCGGATCGTCGAGGTCGACGGCCGGATGACGCATCGGGCCCGCCCGCGGTACTGGCCGATCACGGCCGAGGTCGAGACCGAGCTCCTCCGCATGGTCCGCGACGACCTACGGCCCCCGCCAGAGGCACGGCCCGTGCCGCCCGGGGCCGCGAACAGCCGAGACACGCTCCGCGCCGCGATGAACCACCGGCCGCGAACCGGTGGACCTGAGCGCTCGCTGTAGTCACAGGCGCGGCGCGTGACCTGCGGCTGTACGCAGGTTCCACCCGTCGTCTCGCGGCGGCGTCGCCTGCGCACCTAGGTGATAGATCCCGACCAAAGGAGTGAAGATGAGCGTGGAGTACTACCCCGAGTACCCGGGCGAGCCGACGGTTCCCGACCCGCTCCTGAACACCGACGAGGCTTGCGCGCACCTCGGCGTACCGAAGGCGACGCTGCTGACCTGGCGCGTACGCCGTCCCGGCTACGGACCGCGTGCGATCAAGGTCGGCGGGCGGCTCAAGTACCGCCGCTCCGAGCTCGACCGGTGGCTGGAGTCGCACGAGGAGACCTTCACCGAGGAGGAGGTCGAGGCCGCCCAGGCGATCGAGGTCAACCGATTCGGGCCGGGGCACCGGGCCGTTCGCACCCGTAGCCGCGCCAACCGGGTGACGAATAGGTTCTTCGAGGAGGAGTAGCCCGAGGAGGGCGACATGGGCAGGCAGAAGCTTCTCGTCGGCACCTTCGGCGACATCAGTTGCTCGCAGCGGGCGAACGGGTCGTGGCAGGCCCGGGCCCGGTACTGCGACGTCGACGGTGTGGTGCGCGAGTACCGCAAGGCCGGTGCGAGCAAGAACAAGGCGAAGGACAACCTCAAGAGGTTCTTCGCCGAGCACACCGGCACGTTCGGCGACGAGATCCTCACCGGCGAGGACACGGTGCTGTACCTGCTGGAGCTCTGGTTCGAGAAGATGGAGCAGGCCGGGGGCAGCCCCAACAGGCAGACCTTGAAGCACTACCAATCCCATGTCCGGTGGGTCCTGGACAGCACCAGGACCCAGCACCCCCTCGGCGCCTACCAGGTCCGTCACGTCCGGCCGGCGGCCATCCAGGCCTCGCTGGACAGCGCGGCCATCTCGCTGGACATGCGCAAGAAGATCCGCAGCATCCTCATCCGTGCGTTCGACCTGGCGATCTTCCACGAGGCCATCAACGGCAACCCGGCCTCAGCGGTGCCGTCGATTCCAGTGCCGCGGGTGAAGAAGAAGCCGGTGCCCGCAGAGGAGTTGGACGCCGTACGCGCGGCCGTCCGCGAGTGGGCGTACGCCGAGAAGCGCAACGGCCCGAGGAGTGTCGACCTGCCCGACATCGTCGAGATGCTCGTCGCCACCGGCATGCGGATCGGCGAACTGCTGGCGCTGCGGTGGTCCGACATCGAGCTGACCCGGCCGCCCGAGCGGCGGGACGACGAAAGCTGGATGCCGTGGCTGATGGTCACCGGCCAGGTCACGTCCAAGGGCAAACGGGTCGGCTACGGCAAGACCGACGCGGCGATCCGACCCATCGCGCTCCCGGACTGGGCCGTGGTTCTCCTTCTCCGGCGCAAGGTCGCCCAGCCGCCGAACGACCTCGACGCGGTCTTCATCACCCGCAACGGCACCTGGCACTTCCCCACCAATGTCCAGGGCCGCCTGCGGCGCCTCCGGGTGGTCGAGGACTACGCCGACCTCAAGGTCCTCCAGGACGTCACGCCGCACTCGTTCCGGCGGACCGTGGCGACCGAGATCGACGAGGTGTACGACGCCGAGGCGGCCAAGAACCAGCTCGGCCACACCTCGTCGGCGGTGACTGAGCGCCACTACATCAACCGGAAGCTGGTCGTGCCGGATTACCGGGCGGCCACCGCGCGCCTCGCACCGGGGGCCAGATCGGACAGCGGGCCGCCACCCGAGTAGGCACGACGACGCGGAGGCGGAGAAGCAGCGAAGGGTCGGCGAACGACTTCCTCATGGAGTCACGACGAATCGGATCGCCGCTGGAGACGGCCGGAGTCGCCCAGCGCACCGGCGACCGTCGGTCGCCGCAACCCTCCTTCGAACGCCGGTTCCGAGAAGGGAGTCGACGTCGGCCGGCGGGTCACCCGACTGACCGTTCGGCATCCGCAGACTGCGAGGGTCGCTGCCTGCGGGGTGCGCTGTTCAGCCGCCTACACGCCCCTTGGCAGCTACCGGGTTGACGGACTTCAGTGACCAGACAGCCAGCACCAAACGGCGATCTAGCGTGTCCACGGCGTCCAGCCCGAGGCGGGGCGAGGAGCAAGGCCGCTCGGAGTGGATGCGATCCGCGAACACACATTTTACTTTGAATCACCGGACAGCACTCATTGCAGATGGTTACAGTTATTTCAGTTGACATCATCTGCATCAGTTAGGAGCGCGCATGTCGAACATCCTGCCGGATGACATACAGGCACTGCGTGACGCTCTTGAAGCATCGCCTGGCGAGGTGACGGTCACACTCAACCTGACCCGCAAGACTGCCGAGAAGGTTCTCGACCTGCTGGAGGCAGAACACTCGACCGGGGCGGTCGTCGTTCCGGTGAAAGACCTGTTCACCAGTACTGAGGCAGCCACGATGCTCGGCATGTCGCGCCCAACCCTCATGAAGCTTGTCGACGCTGGCGACGTCGAGTACGTCCGCGTTGGCTCGCACCGGCGAATCCCCATGCGCGCGATCGTCAAGTACCAACGTCAACGTCAGGCGGATCACGAAGCGTCCCTGGCTGCCGCCGACCAGTTCCAGAGCAACATCTCGTTCGACGGTGATCGATGAGGTCAAACGCCGAGGTCGATGACTGGGGGACGGCGACGACGAGGCAGCTGAGGCCCCTGCACAAGCTCCCGATGAGGGCCACGTCGTAAAGGGTGTCGTGCTCGAGGTCGGCGTCGACGGGGTCGTCGTTGAGCTCAATTCGAACTTGCTGGCACGCATCCCGCGCGGCGAACTTCCCGACGGAGCGATTCCGTCGGTTGGCGACGAGCTTGAAGGCGTCGTTCTCGACTCACGGCATGGGCGTCCTCCTGTCCTTTCCGTAACGATGCTCGAGGAGCGGCTCGCCTGGGAGGAGGACCCGACGTCGGTCGACGCTGCTCCCAAAATCGGTGAGCAGGAGACCTCTTGCTCTCCCGGCCTTCAGCCGGGAATCCAGGGTCCAGGCACCGGGCTCGAACCCCGCCAATTGAGGCGGTTCGACATCGGATCTGCGGATCAGAACACACAGGGAGAGGCAAGAGTGTCCAACGCGACAAACCATCAACTACTCGACCCCGTCGACTTCCTCCAGCCCGACCGCCGACTGTTCATCGACACGAACATCTTCATGGACACCGACACCCGACGCGCTGGTGGCCTAAAGCGCCTGTTCGAACGTGGCCAGGACGCCATCGTGGCGAACCGTAACCCGATCGTGGTGCCTACGAAGGTCGTCAGGGAGCTCGAGAAGCAGAGCAAACTGGATCCCGCCGCAGAGAGTCCCGAGCGAGGCGCTGCGATCAAGAAGGCCGCTGCCGCGCTGACGTTCCTTGATAGCGCCGCGCGCGTGGACCTCGTGCGAAAGGATTTGGGTGACGACACCAACCCCTATGCGGACGACCTCTTCCTTCGGCTGTTCGAGCGTTTCGCCAGTACCTACGAGATGTGCCTGCTCACCCATGACATCACGCTCAAACTCAGAATCCGCCTACTTGCCCACCGACTCTCCAAGCGCCTCGTGGTGGGCGTACTGACCAAGGACGGCGACCTGGAGGTTGACTCCGATGCAGCGCTCTTCGAGCGCGGCCATCGCAAGTACGTCCGGCATGCCGCCCACGTCGCGGACGGGAGCGGGAACTTCAAGGACGAGTCGGAGGTAGCAACTCTCAAACCGCTGCTCGACGACTTCCAGAAGGCATTCGGCTTGGCTCAGCCGAACCTCGCAGTTCAACGACGGGTCGCGAAGACTTCGACATCAAGACGCAAGACCAGTCCTGCCGCAGCGAGCAAGCCGTTTTCCGCGACGCCTCGGATCAAACCTCGCGACTCTGCGCTGCCGTTCACGTCGGTGCCCGCACGGGGTGACGAAGTGAGTTGGACGTCAGCGACGAAGAGCGGCTCCTTCAGATTGGGGGCTCTCCTTGGCGAGGGAGGCGAAGGCTCCGTCTACGAGGGAGGCCGCAATACGGTCGTCAAGATCTTCGACAAGGACCACATCACTCAACACCGCAAGGAAAAGATCGAGCTGCTCGTTGGACGCGGCCTTGTCGTGGAGGGAATGTGCATCCCGTCCGCTGTCGTGCGGAACAATGCCGGCGAGTTCGTGGGATACGTCATGCCTAAAGCGAGGGGCCACGAGTTCCAACGCGCGATCTTCAACAAGCGCAAGTTCGAGAAGGAGTTCCCCAACTGGAAGAAGTCGGACCTCGTTGATGTCTGCATCTCGTTTCTCGAGAAGGTGCAGTACCTGCACTCAATGAACGTCATCCTCGGTGACATCAATCCGAAGAACCTGATGGTCGACCAGAAGAAGAACGTCTTCATCATCGATGCTGATTCCTGGCAGGTGGAGGGCTATCCCTGCCCGGTCGGCACGCCGATGTTCACCTCGCCGTCCATGCTCGGAAAGAGCTACGCAGAGGACCTGCGGACGATCGAGGACGACCTCTTCGCTATAGCCACCATGCTATTCATGATCGTCATGACGGGACAGTTCCCTTACATCAGGACTGGAACCGACGGCGACATGGTGCAACTCATCAAGGAAGGAAAATTCGCCTTCCAGATCTCCATTCGCGGCAAGGAGTACAACGACCGGAATCAGCCAGACGGGGACTGGAAGTACATGTGGAGCCACATCCACAAGCCACTCAAGGATCTCTTCTGGGACACGTTCCACAACGAGGGACGCCACTACCAGAAGCGGCCCACCGCGACCGACTGGCTACAGGCGTTCAAGGCGTACAAGGCATACCTCAGCAACGCCAAGGTCAACTTCGACCCGATGTCGAACGAGATCCGTCCGATCCGCAGCAAGGCGTTCAGGCCCGACACCCCGATCGTCGACTGCCCCCAGTGCGGGCGCAACCACGCCATCGCAGGAATCTGGCACGACGACACCCAGGATTACTACGTGCCGTCCCGCTGCAACAAGTGCCGGGACATAGCACCTGTGAGGACTGCGCCAGCGCGAGCCGTCATCGTCCAGTGCAAAGACTGCAGCACCAGTATCGCCAAGGACCGAGCGAAGTACGGACGCTGTCCAGCCTGCGCCAAGAAGGACGACGAACGCCAAGCAAGGTCGAAGACCATCGATCCCTCGCGCAAGTGCACGCGCTGCCAGCAGCCATTCATTACCTACGGAAACGTGGAGTGGCATCAGAGGGAAGGAAAGCCAGTGCCGACCACCCACAAGGCCGGCTACGGCGGCACCTATCCCGCTGGGTGCGTGCCACCCTCCAATCCGGCTCGTGGAACAACCGGCAAGACATCCACGTCAACCATCAACAAGACCGCGAAGAAGAAGAAGAAGAAGGGCCTCTGGGCCCGCCTGTTCGGTGGCTGAGAAGCCCCCAGCACTCCACGTTGAAAGGAAAACCAAGTGGCAAGATTCAACCTCGGGGCCGACGACCTCGTCGAGAACCCCACGCCGCGCGTGCCTGTGTCACTCTGTCTAGACACCAGTACCTCGATGAGCGGATCGCCGATCGAGGAACTCGTCCGCGGCGTCAACCTCTTCTATGACGCCATCGATGAGGACGACGACGCCCACGACTCGGCCGAGATCAACATCGTGGAGTTCAACTCTGCGGCGGGCCTGGTCCACGACTTCGCCAGCATCGAGCGACTTCAGCGCATCTCCTCGTTGACCGCAGATGGCATGACGGCAATGGGGCCCGGCGTGAACCTGGCCCTAGACACGCTAGAGAAGCGGAAAGCGACGTACTCCGGCAGCGGCGTCCTGTACTACCAGCCCTGGTTGGTGCTCATGACAGACGGCGCGCCCACGGACAACATCGACCACGCCGTGAAGCGCGTCGTCGACCTCGTCGGCGCCAAGAAGCTCACCGTCTTTCCGATCGGCATCGGCAGCCACGCAGACATGGCGCAGCTGGCCCGATTCAGCCCCCACCGCCCGCCACTCCGGCTGGACGGGCTCAAGTTCAAGGAGTTCTTCGAGTGGCTCTCCAAGTCCGTCGCGCGCGTGTCGCGGTCGACCCCGGGCGACACCGTCAGGCTTGACCTCGAAGGACTCGCGGGCTGGGCGGAGCTGTAAGTGTTCAAGGAGTACCACCTCCACGTCAGGGGTCGCGGGCATCTGCGCGAGGGAACGCCCGGCCAGGACCGGACGAAGTTCCTCTCGCGCGGCGGCGTTCAAGTCCTCTGCCTAGCCGACGGGGCGGGCTCTGCTGCGCACTCCGACGTGGGGGCTCAAGCAGTCGTGGACGAGGGATGCGCGGCACTTGTCGAGCGGTTCTCGGAATTCGACGCAAGCGACGATGGTGCTCTGGTCAAGGTCGAACTCCTCGAACGACTGGTAGCCAAGGTCGCAGGCCTGGCAGACCGGAAGGGCTTTGAACTGCGGGACCTGGCATCAACGTTCCTCTGCGTGGCTGTCGCTGGCGATCGTTTCCTCGGTGCTCATGTCGGCGACGGGGTCGTCGGCTACCTCAAGAACGGAGAGATGAAGGTCATCTCTGCGCCCGACAACGGCGAGTTCGCGAACCAGACCACCTTCGTCACGTCTGGTCGCGCAGCCGATTCGATGCGTCTCTTCCGTGGGTCGCTAGACGGGGTTGCCGGTTTCATCCTGATGAGCGACGGAACGAGCGAGAGTCTCTTCGACTCACGGACCGGGGAGCTGGCCGGCGCGTGCTCAAAGCTCATCACAGCCGTCGGCACCGCGCCGGCGCAGCAGAGCAAGAGGTCGGTCTACAAGAAGCGGCTGAACCGCGTCATGGAAGTGAACATCCGCAATGCGACCAAGGACGACTGCTCAATCGGCATCCTCGGCCGCGCGGGCGGGTCATGACGTCAATGGACACGGCGACGCGTCGAGCGGGCGGGTGGTGGTCGACTGCGGGAGTTCGGCAGCGAGTGCCAGCAATCGAGCCCACGCAGTCGTAGGCATCTGGCACCGACACTGACCACGTGGTCACGACCGCACGGGGCCGATCGCGTCCGTCGGGCGGTTCTTCGAGGCCCACACCTTGCGTCTCGTGGCGTGGGGACAGGGGCCTAGAGTCCGAGTCGCGCTCCGCTCAAAGTGCGCCCAAAGCGCGCCCTTTGCCCACTTTCGGCCCTTGAGCCCCTCCGGCACGAAACGCTCCGCCGCAGGTCAGATCAACTTTTCTCCAGCAGCGCGACGCATTCGACGTGATGCGTCATCGGAAAGAGGTCGAAGGCTCGCAGCGACCGCATCACATACCCGTGCTCGGCGAAGATCGCGAGGTCGCGCGCGAGCGCCGCGGGGTCGCAGGCGACGTATGCCACCGCCCGCGGCCCCCTCGCCACGACGGCCTCCACCACGGCCCGCTTCGCCCCGACCCGTGGCGGGTCGAGGACGACGACGTCGAAGTGGCCGGCGTACTCCCGAGCCAGCACCTCCCCCACGTCGCCGGCGGAGGCGGAGATGCCGGGGCAGTTGGCGAGCGAGAGCTCGCTGGCCCTCGGGTCCCCCTCGACCGCGACGACGCGCCCCGACTCACCGACGGCGTCGAGGAGGAAGCGGCTGAAGAGGCCGACGCCGGCGTACAGGTCCAGGGCGGACTCCCCCGGCCGCACGTCGAGCACCGACATCACCGCGGAGACCAGCGCCGCCGGCGCACCGGGGTGGACCTGCCAGAAGCCGCCGTCGGCGACCTCGAAGGTGTGCTCCCCGACCCGGTACGACGGCCCGGCCGGTGCCTCGAGCAGGCAGTCCTCCACCGGTACGACGTCGTGCGAGCGGTGCTTGCGCATCCCCCGCCGCCCGTCGGGCAGGTCGACGTACCGCTGGCGGGTGCGCCAGCGCAGCCCGTCCACGTCGCCGGGGACGGCCTCCACCTCGACGGGCACGTCCAGCCGCGCCAGACGCGCGAGCTGCTCGCGCACGACCGCCGCCTTGAGCGCGCGCTGGGCCGGGAGCGCGACGTGCTGGAAGTCGCAGCCGCCGCACAGGCCCGGGCCCGCGACGGGGCAGGGCGCCTCCACCCGGTCCGGCGACGCCTCGATCACCGACACGGCGTCACCGCGCCAGAACCGGTCGCCCTCGGTGCCCTCGGTCAGCTCGATGACGACCGTCTCGCCGGGCAGGGCGTGGCGGACGAAGACCACCCGGGTGCCGTCCTCGACGGGGACGCGGGCGACGCAGTGGCCGCCGTGGGCCACGGGGCCGACCTCGGCCTCGAAGCGGCGACCGACGACCGAGGCGCCGCGCGGCTTCTTGGCCCGCCGGGGGGCGGCGGGTCGGCCCCTGCGCGGCGCGGGCCGGCTCATCGCTGGATCTGCCGGTCGCGGTCGCGGGGGTTGGTGCGCTGCCGGACCCGGCCGCGGCGCAGGTCGCCGGGGTGCACGCGCCACTCCTCGCGCTCGCCGCGCTCGCGGGCGATCTCGGAGGACCGCAGCTGGTAGGGCACCGAGATGACCATGACGCCCGGCGAGAACAGCAGCCGGCCCTTGAGCCGCAGCGCCGTCTGGTTGTGCAGCAGCTGCTCCCACCAGCGGCCGACGACGTACTCGGGGATGTAGACGGCGACCACGCCGCGCGGGTTGGAGCGCCGGATCGCGGAGGCGTACTCGACGATCGGGCGGACGACCTCGCGGTAGGGCGAGTGCAGCACCTTCAGCGGGATGCCGATGTTGCGGCGGTCCCACTCCTCCAGCAGCTGCGCGGTCTCGGCCTGGTCGACGGAGACGTAGACGCCCTCGAGGGCGTTGGGCCGCGTCGCCTTGGCGAACGCGAGCGCCCGCAGCGTCGGCTTGTGTAGCTTGCTGACCAGGACGACGGCGTGCACCCGGGTCGGCATCACCTTGTCCTCGTCGCCGGCGGCCAGCTCGTCGGCGACCTTGGCGTAGTGGCCCTTGATGGCGCGCATCAGGACGAAGAAGAACGCCATCGCGAGGATGGTGATCCAGGCGCCGGCGAGGAACTTGGTAATGACCACGATCACCAGCACCACGGAGGTGAAGCTGAGGCCGATCGCGTTGATCAGCCGCGAGCGCTGCATCCGCCGGCGCTCGGCGGCGTCGGGCTCGCTGGCCAGCACCCGCGTCCAGTGCTTGATCATGCCGAGCTGGCTGAGGTTGAACGAGACGAAGACGCCGACGATGTAGAGCTGGATCAGCCGGGTCGGCTCGGCGTCGAAGGCCACGATCAGCGCGCAGGCCATCACGGCCAGGAAGACGATGCCGTTGCTGTAGGCGAGGCGGTCGCCGCGCGAGCCCAGAGCCCGCGGCGCGTAGCCGTCCTTGGCCAGGATCGAGCCGAGCACGGGGAAGCCGTTGAACGCCGTGTTCGCGGCGAGCACGAGGATCACGCCGGTCACCGTGATCACCAGGTAGAAGCCGGGGCTGAAGTCGTGGAAGACGCCCTTGGCGATCTGGGCGATCACGGCGTGCTGGTCGTAGCTGTCCGGGATCGGCTGGCCGTTCATCGTGAGCCGGTCCAGCTCGTGCGGGTCGACGAAGCGCAGGCCCATCTGCTTGGCCAGCATGATGACGCTCATCATCATCGTGATCGCGATCATCGCCAGCAGCAGCAGCGTGGTGGCGGCGTTCTTGCTCTTCGGCTTCCGGAAGGCGGGCACGCCGTTGGAGATCGCCTCCACGCCCGTCAGCGCCGCGCAGCCGGACGAGAACGCCCGCATCAGCAGGATCAGCAGGCCGATCGTGGTCAGCGGCTGCTCGAAGTCGGGGTCGGGCGTGATGTCGAGCTGGGCGCTCTCCGCGAGCGGCAGGTCGCCCATCGCCAGCTCGAAGAACCCGTAGGCGCACATCCCGAGGATCGCGACCATGAACGCGTACGTCGGGAAGGCGAAGAACGACCCGGACTCGCGGATCCCCCGCAGGTTGATCGCCATCAGCAGCAGCACCATGCCGACGGCGACCAGTACCTCGTGGCCGCTGATCGCGGGGATGGCCGCCGCGGCGTACTGCGACCCCGAGGAGATCGACACCGCCACGGTGAGCACGTAGTCGACCAGCAGCGCGCTCGCCACCGTCGTGCCCGCCGTCGCGCCGAGGTTGACGGTGGCGACCTCGTAGTCGCCGCCGCCGGACGGGTAGGCGTGCACGGTCTGCCGGTAGGAGGCGATCACCGCGGTCATCACGATCGCGACCGCGATGCCGACCTTCCAGGACCACACGTACGCCGACGCGCCGGCCAGCGACAGCATGATGAAGATCTCGTCCGGCGCGTACGCCACCGACGAGAGCGCGTCGCTCGCGAAGACCGGCAGCGCGATCCGCTTCGGCAGCAGGGTCTCCCCCAGCTGGGCGCTGCGCAGCTTGCGCCCAAGAAGGATGCGCTTGGAGACGTCACCAACACCCACGGGCGGTGAGCCTACGGCACGCTACGGTGATGCCGTGCACGTCGTGATCATGGGATGCGGCCGGGTGGGCTCCACCTTGGCGCGGAGCCTCGAGGACCGCAACCACACTGTCGCCGTCATCGACAGCGAGCCGGACGCCTTCCGGCGCCTCGGCCCCGGCTTCAACGGGGACAAGGTCGCCGGGATCGGGTTCGACCAGCAGGTGCTGGAGAAGGCCGGCATCCGGCGCGCGGACGCGTTCGCCGCGGTCTCCAGCGGCGACAACTCCAACATCATCGCCGCGCGTGTCGCCCGCGAGACGTTCGGCATCCAGCAGGTGGTGGCCCGGATCTACGACCCCGGCCGCGCCGAGGTCTACCAGCGGCTCGGGATCACGACCGTGGCGACCGTGAAGTGGACCGCCGACCAGGTCCTCCGCCGGCTGCTGCCCGCCGGCGCCGAGCCGGACTTCCGGGACCCGTCGGGCACCATCCGGCTCGACCACATGATGGTCCCGGACGTGTGGGTCGGCTCCCGCGTCAGCGAGCTGCAGGAGCAGGCGCGCGCCCGGATCGCGTGGATCGACCGCCTCGGCGAGGGCATGCTGCCGACCGCCGACTCGGTGATCCAGGAGCGCGACGAGCTGCACCTGGCCATCCGCGAGGAGCACGCCGCCCTCGCGTACGACGTCCTGGCCCGCGGGCCCGAGCACGGCTACTGAGCCGGAGGGAGTGAGATGAGGGTCGCCATCGCCGGCGCCGGCGCCGTCGGGCGTTCCATCGCCCGGGAGCTGATCCAGAACGGGCACGAGGTGCTGCTGATCGACAAGGCCGCCTCCTCGATCCGGCCCGAGCGGGTGCCGGACGCGGAGTGGCTGCTGGCCGACAGCTGCGAGATGTCCTCCCTGGAGGAGGCACGCCTGGACCGCTGCGACGTGGTGATCGCCGCGACCGGCGACGACAAGGCCAACCTGGTCACCTCGCTGCTCGCCAAGACCGAGTTCGGCGTGCCGCGCACGGTCGGCCGGGTCAACCACCCCAACAACGAGTGGCTCTTCACCGAGGCCTGGGGCGTGGACGTCAACGTCTCCACCCCGCGGATCATGTCCGCGCTGGTGGAGGAGGCCGTCACCGTCGGCGACCTGGTCCGGCTGTTCACGTTCCGCCAGGGCAACGCGAACCTGGTCGAGATGACGCTGCCCACGGACTCGCCCTACGTCGGCAAGCCCTGCGGCCTGATCCCGCTCCCGGAGAACTGCGCGCTGGTCACGATCCTGCGCGACGGCCAGGTCTACGTGCCCGAGCGGGAGCAGCCGGTCGAGGCCGGGGACGAGCTGCTGCTGGTGGTGCCGGCCGAGGCCGAGGACGAGCTGGAGCGCCTGCTGGCGCCGTCGTCGCACCCCGGCTGAGCCGACTCGCGCCGGTGGTTGAGGTGCGAGCGAAGCGAGCCTCGAAACCACCCCGCCGGTCCGGTGGTTTCGAGGCTCGGCGCTAGCGCGCCTCGCGCCTCAACCACCGGAGGGCGGGTCAGTCCTCGGCGACCTCGGGGTCGGCGAGCGGCTCGGTGCGCCCCGCCGACAGCGGGGTGGCGTTGCGCGCCAGCAGCCAGATCATCAGCGACCACGACCCGATCCGGAGCACCCAGCCGAGGCCGGTGCGCAGGATCGTGATCAGCAGCACCGCCAGCTCGGCCTCGATCGCGCCGTAGTGGCCGAGCAGCCAGATCGGCCCCTGGACCAGCACGCCGATCGCGCCCGGCGCCAGCATCACCCAGGTGAGGCGGCTGCACAGCCGCACCACCAGCGGGTCGTCGTGCCACGCGGTCGGGTCGCCGGTGACGCTGCCCAGCATGAAGCCGAGCACCGGCCACCGGATCAGGCAGGAGAAGCCCATCACGATCGTGTAGCCGAGGCTGATCAGGATGCCGGGCAGGAAGAAGGCCAGCGCCTGGTCGGTCTCCGAGCCGCCGGAGCTCGCCGCGATCCGGACGAAGACCCACCCGATGGCGATGCCGAAGAGGGCGTTGAGGACGTACTGCAGCGTCGAGCGCTGGAGCAGCCGCAGCCCCAGCGCCAGGCCGGCGACCACGAGGCTGGCCACGAGGGCGGCCTGCAGGTCCTTCGTGATCAGCCACGTGACGGTGAAGAAGATGCCGGGCACCCCGGCCTCGGCCATGCCGCGGCGGCCGCCGAGCGCGCGGGCCAGCTGGTGGCGGACCAGCGCCTCGACGGTGTCGATGCCGAGCGGGACCGAGTCGTGGACGGGGTTGTTCGCGGGGCCGCTCACAGGAGTTCGTACCTCGGGTTGTAGAGAACGCGAGCACCGTCCTGCTCGCCGATCCGGCCGCTGACCTCGATCGCGCGACCCGCCTCGATCCCGGCGATCCGCCGCCGGCCGAGCCAGATCACGTCCACGGTGCCGGTGCCGTCGTACAGCTCGGCCTCGAGGGCCGGGACGCCGCCGCGCGGGCGCAGGGTCACGGTGCGCAGCGTGCCGCGCAGGTGCACCGGCTCACGGTTCGGGGCATCACCGATGCAGAGCACGCCGGACGCCTGGAACTCACGGCGCAGGTCGCGCGCCTCCGCCTCGGAGCTGTTGGCCCATCGACTGATGGTGCGCCGCAGACGGTTCTTCTCGGGCATGGCGCGGGTCAGGTGGTCGGCTTGTCGACGGGCTGGAGCCCCTCCGGCAGGGTCAGCGGGAGCTGCTCGCCCACGGGCATCGCGTGGGCGCCACGGCGCACCACGACACCGGCCAGCAGCTCGTCCCAGAGCGAGGCGGCCTCCGCGCTGCGCGCGGGGTCGCCGAGGAACGTCGCCCGCAGCAGCCACCGGGCGCCGTTGACGCCGACCACGCGGGAGTGCTGGACGCCCTGGTTGCCGTCGGGCATGGCGACCTTCACCTCGCACAGCAGCTCCGTGCCGTAGCGGCCCTCCCGCTCGGTCGCGGTGCCGCCTCGGCGGTAGGTCTCCGCCGCGATCTGCGGGCGCACCTCGGCCCAGAGGTCGCCGTTGCGGGGTGCCGCGAACGCGCGCAGCTCGACCGCGCCGGAGTCGTCGGTGAGCAGCACCGCCTTGACGGTGCCGGTCTTGTCCTCGACCTGCACGCGGAGGTTGCGGCCCTGCAGCTGCGCCGGGCTGACCAGCAGCGAGCCGAGGTCGACGAGTGCGCGGGGGTCGGCGGGGTCGACGTCGTCGATGTCGAAGGGGCCACCCTCGGGGGTGGCGTCGCCGGTCGCGTCGCCCGCGCCGTCCTCGCTCGTCGCCGGATCCGCGGCGCCGGTGGTCCCGGTCTCCTCGACCGCCGACTCCTCACGGCCCGCCTTGCGCCGCAGCCTCACGTCAGTCCTCCTCGTCGGTCCTCGCGGACCGTGGGCGTCTCCGGTCGGACCGCTCAGGAAGATCCGACACCAGTAGAACCGTAGCCCCCGTCGCCACGGACGCTGGTGGGAAGGTCCGCAACCGGCACGAACTCGGCCCGCTCGAACCGCTGGATCACCAGCTGCGCGATCCGGTCGCCGCGCCGCAGCTCGATCGCCTCGGTCGGGTCGTGGTTGATCAGCATCACCTTCACCTCGCCGCGGTAGCCGGCGTCGACCGTGCCGGGCGTGTTGACGATCGAGAGCCCGTGCCGCGCCGCCAGGCCCGAGCGCGGGTGGATCAGCGCGACGAAGCCGTCGGGCAGCGCGATCGCGATGCCGGTCGGCACCATCGCCCGCTCCCCCGGCGCGAGGCTGACGTCGACGGTGGTGGTCAGGTCGGCGCCGGCGTCGCCGGGATGGGCGTAGGCGGGCAGGGGCACGTCCGGGTCCAGCCGGGCGACCTGGACGGTCAGCCGGCCGGCCCGCTCGGGCGCGACGGTGGTGCTCGGGGTGCTGGCTTCGGTCACGAGGGCGACCCTACGCAACGGGCCCCGGAGGCCGGATGGGATCATCGGGGTGTGAACGACGGCGGTGCGCGGGTGGACTACCACGAGCGTCTGGGCGTCCCGCTTCGCTGGTGGGCCCAGGGCACGATGCTGGTGGCGAGCCTGTGGATCGCCATGATCGTGGCGATCCCGGACCAGCCGCTGCCGTGGGTGCTGACCGGCCTGGCGCTCGCCCTCCTCGCCGCCTGCCTCTACTGGTACGGCGACGCCCGGGTCGAGGTGCGCGACGGCTGGTTCCGCGCGGGCCGTGCCCGGATCGAGGTGCGGCACCTCGGCGACGTCGCCGCGCTCGACGCCAAGGAGACCTGGCGCGTGGCCGGCCCCGACGCGGACGTCCGCGCCTTCCTGCTGATGCGGCCCTACCTGCGCCGCGCGGTGCGGGTGCAGATCAGCGACCGGGCCGACCCCACGCCGTACTGGCTGGTGAGCTCGCGCCACCCGGAGGCGCTCGCCGGTGCGTTGAAAGCGGCCCGCTCCGGACACGCCGGCTGACCGGGGCGCTAGGGTCGGACCATGGCAGATGACAGCTCCAAGGTCTGGTCCGCGCTCTCGCTCTTCGCGGGGCTCGGCGCGGCCGCGGTGGCGCGCAAGGCGCTCCGCGGCGGCTGGAAGGCGGCGACCGGCAAGGAGCCGCCGTCGAACCCCGCCGACCCCGACGTGGACCTGTGGGAGGCGGTGGCCTGGGCCGCCGCCAGCGGCACGCTGATCGCGCTGGCCAAGATGGCCGCGACGCGCCGCGCCGCGACCTACTACCTCAAGTCGACCGGCGAGCTGCCGCCGCCGCTGCGCAAGGACGAGCCGGCCACCGCCTGAGCCGCGACGTCCCCGAGGAGACGCCGTCGCCGGGCCGGTGACCGGCCCAGGAGACGCAGAACGCCGGGTCCCACTCCTCGAGGGGGCCCGGCGTCGTCGTCCGGAGCGAGGCTCCGGCCGGTCTCTCAGACGCAGTCGCGGCAGATCATCCGGTCGGCGTCGGCCAGCTGGCTGTGGTGGTGCACCAGGAAGCAGCTCATGCAGGTGAACTCGTCCTCCTGCTTGGGCTTCACCTCGACCGCGAGCTCCTCGTGCGAGAGGTCGGCGCCCGGGAGCTCGAAGGACTCGGCGGCCTCGGTCTCGTCCTCGTCGACCTTGCCGGAGTTCTTGTCGTGGCGACGCGCCTTGAGCTCCTCGATGCTCTCCTCGGACTGCTCGTCCTCGTTCTTGCGCGGTGCGTCGTAGTCGGTCGCCATGACGTTCTCCTCTCCCCGGTCGGGGGTACTGCGATGTGGGGGTCTACGGCCTGATCGGCGCCGCAGATTGTGCACCATGGGGCGCCGGATCGCGACACCGGTGCCGTTGCGAGTCACGGAACAGCGCCGAGGTCCTCCCTATTCCCCGAGGAACCCGGCCGATCGTACGGCCTCGTGCAGGTCCCGGAAACCATGCTCTGGACCAGCCAGCACGAGCTCCCGGCCGCCCGCGCCGGGCAGTCGCTCGACCCGCGCCCCCGCCAGCCGGGCGACCAGGCCGCCGGCCGCGTGGTCCCAGAGGTTGACGCCCTCCTCGACGTAGCCGTCCAGGCTCCCCTCGGCGACCTGGCACAGGTCGAGGGCACAGGAGCCGCCGCGGCGGATGTCTCGGACCCGCGGGAGGATCCGGGCCACCGCGGCGGCCTGGAGCGCCCGCATCTCGGCGCTGTAGCTGAAGCCGGTCCCCAGGAGCCGCTGCCCCAGCGGTGCGGGCCCCCGCACGGTGAGCGGCTCGCCGTCCCGGGTCGTGACGCCGCCGCCGGGCTGCTCCGGGTCGAGGTGGGCGCGGTAGACGACGTCGTGGCCGACGCCGTGGACGACCCCCGCCACGACCTCGCCGTCGACCTCAGCGGCGATGGAGACCGCGTGCTCGGGGCGCCCGTAGAGGAAGTTCACCGTGCCGTCGATCGGGTCGACGATCCACCGCACGCCGCTGGTGCCGGCGACGTCGTCGCCCTCCTCGCCGAGGATGGCGTCGTCGGGCCGGGCGGCCAGCAGGCGGGCCCGGATCAGCTCCTCGGCGGCCCGGTCGGCCACGGTGACGACGTCGACCTCGCTGGACTTGGTGTCGGCGACGCCGACGCCGGCGTGGCTGCGGACGAGCGCGGCGGCCTCGGCCGCGACGGCGGCGGCGAGGTCCGCGAGGGTGCGCGGGTCGGGCGACGTGGTGCTCACCGGCCGGTCATCCGTTCCGGGGCAGGCAGCAGCCCGCGGGGCAGCGGTCGCAGACGGGGGCCCGGGAGCCCAGCGAGGCCCGCTCCGGCTCCTCGCCGCGCTCCGCCGCGGCCCGCTCCACCAGCAGGTCCCGGATCGCGGCCACGAACCGCGGGTCGGTGCCGGCGGTGGCCGCCCGGCGGGCCGGGAGGCCGAGCCTCTCGGCGGTCGCCATCGCCTCGGTGTCGAGGTCGTAGACGACCTCCATGTGGTCGGAGACGAAACCGATCGGGATCATCACCACGCCCGGGCAGCCCTCGGCGGCCAGCTCCTCGAGCCGGTCGTTCACGTCGGGCTCGAGCCACGGGGTGTGCGGCGAGCCGGACCGCGAGCAGAAGACCAGCTCGTGCTCGCGGGCGGCACCGGTGCGGGCCGCGACCGCCTCGGCGACCACGGCCGCGATCTCGAGGTGCTGGGCGAGGTAGGCGCCGCCGCCGGACTCCACCGGGCCGCTCTCGTCGTTCATCGCGGTGGGGATCGAATGGGTGACGAAGACCAGCCGGGCCGCCCGCGCGATCTCGCCGGAGAGCCCGCCGGGCAGCTCGCCGAGCGAGGCGACGGTCGCGTCGACCGCCGGCTCCACGAAGCCCGGGTGGTCGTAGTAGGCGCGGAGCTTGTCCAGCACGGGCGCCTGCAGGCCCTCGGGCACCGCGGCGACGGCGTCGTCGAGGTTGGTCAGGTACTGGCGGCAGCTGGACCAGGAGGAGTACGCCGACGTGGCGACGCAGGCCGCGCGGCGTACCCCGTCGCGGGCCATCTGCTCGACCACGTCGTTCAGGTACGGCCCCCAGTTGCGGTTGCCCCAGTAGACCGGGAGGTCGATGCCGGCCGCGGCCAGGTCGGCCTCGATCGCGGCCTTCAGGGCACGGTTCTGGTCGTTGATCGGCGACTTCCCGCCGAACAGGAAGTAGTGCTCCCCCACCTGCTCCAGGCGCTCCCGCGGGATGCCGCGGCCACGGGTCACGTTCTCCAGGAACGGCACCACGTCCTCCGGCTTCTCCGGTCCGCCGAAGGAGACCAGGAGCAGGGCGTCGTAGGGGTCGGTCACGGTCGTCGTCGAGGTTTCCGAGGTCGCCACGCCGCCATCCTAGGGAGCGCACCGCAACGCTCCGACTTCGCGCCCGCGGCCGCGATTGGCGGCCGGCCCCGCGCGGGTGGAGGATGCGGTCGCCATGCTCGACACCTATCGCGCGATCTTCACCCGCGCCTCCGCCGCCTTCAGCCTCACCGGCCTGGTGGCGCGCCTGCCGATCTCGATGGTCGGCCTGGGGATCGTGCTGCTGGCCGAGGACGTCTCCGGCTCCTACGCCTTCGCCGGTTCGGTGTCGGCGGTCGCGCTGATCGCCAACGCCGCGCTCGCCATCCCGCAGGGGCGCCTGATCGACCGGTTCGGCCAGGGGCGCGTGCTGTCGCTGGTGATCACGCTCTGGGGCGTCGCGCTGGCCGCCACGATGTGGTCGCTGCAGGCCGGCTGGCCGCACCCGGTCACCTACCTGATCGCCGCGGTCGCCGGCGCCTCGCTGCCCTCGGTCGGCACCTGCGTGCGCGCCCGCTGGTCGCACACGCTGGCCGACCAGCCGTCGCGGCTGCACACGGCCTTCTCCTTCGAGGCCGTCGCCGACGAGACGACGTTCCTCGTCGGCCCCATCGCCGTCACGCTGCTCGCCACCTCCGTGCACCCGGCCGCCGGCCTGGTGGCCGCGCTGGTGGCCGGGACACTGGGCACCTACGCCTTCTCCGCCCAGCGCGGCACCGAGCCCCCTCCCCACCCGAGGCGGGCGGGCGACGCCCGCCGACCGCCCATGCCGTGGCGCGCGATCGCGCCGCTGACGCTGGCCTCGATCGCGCTGGGGGTGGTGTTCGGGGCGGCCGAGGTCACCACCGTCGCCTTCGCCGACGAGCAGGGGCGGCAGGGGCTGGCGGGCGTCCTGCTGGCGCTCTGGGCGCTCGGCAGCCTGCTGTCCGGGCTCGCCTCCGGCGCCATCAGCTGGCGCAGCTCCACCCTGACCCGGCTCCGGTTCGGCGCGCTGGCGCTGGCCTGCTCGATGGCGCCGCTCGTCGTCGCGCCCAACCTCGGCACCATGGCCGTCCTGCTGATGATCAGCGGACTCGCGGTCTCGCCGACCCTGATCGCCACGATGTCGCTGGCCGAGCAGGTGCTGCCGACCTCGCGGATGACCGAGGGCATGGCGTTCCTGCAGACCGGCCTGGCCGCGGGCGTCGCGCCGGGCGCCGCGCTCGCGGGCATCGTGATCGACGGCGCGGGGGCCTCGCCGGCGTACCTGATCTGCGTCGGCGGCGGCACCGCGGCGTTGCTTGCCGCACTCCTGCTCCGGGTGGGCGCTACGGTGCGGTCCCATGACGAGCGCGTTGATGGATCCGAAGCCGGGCACGTGGCGTAACTGGTCGGGCCTGGAGCAGGCCGCCGACCTGGAGGTCGTCACGCCGAGCGGCGCGGCCGAGGTGGCCGCGGTGGTCCGGGCCGCGGCGGAGGCCGGCCGCACGGTGAAGGCGGCCGGCACCGGCCACAGCTTCACCGCCATCGCACGTCCCGAGCAGGTCCACCTGCTGCCCGGTGGGATGGCCGGCATCGTGGGCGTGGACCGCGAGGCCATGACGGTCACCGCGCTCGCCGGCACCCAGCTGAAGGTGCTCAACGCCGCGCTGGAGCGCCTCGGCCTCAGCCTGCACAACATGGGCGACATCGCCGAGCAGACGCTGGCCGGCGCGATCTCGACCGGCACCCACGGCACCGGCGGCCGGGCGGCCGGGCTGGGCGCGCAGGTGGTCGGCCTGGAGCTGGTCACCGGCACCGGCGAGGTGCTGCGGGCCACCGCCGAGGAGAACCCCGAGGTGCTGGAGAGCGCCCGCGTCGGCCTGGGTGCGCTCGGCGTGCTGACCACGATCACCTTCGCGGTCGAGCCGCTCTTCCTGCTGCGCGCGCAGGAGCAGCCGATGTCGTGGGACGAGGCGCTCGGCTCCTTCGACGAGATGACGGCAGGCGCCGACCACGTCGACATGTACTGGTTCCCGCACACCGACCGGATGCTGACCAAGCGCAACACCCGGCTCGGCACCGACCTGACCGCCGCCGAGCCGGTCGCGCGCTGGCGCGGGTGGCTCGACGACGAGTTCCTCTCGAACACCGTCTTCGGCGCCCAGACCGCGCTGCTCAACCGGGTCCCCGGGGCGATCCCGCGCGCGAACCGGCTGGCGGCGCGGATGCTCGGGCCCCGCACCTACTCCGACATCGCCCACAAGGTCTTCACCAGCCCGCGCGACGTCGTCTTCCGGGAGATGGAGTACGCCGTCCCGCGCGAGGCCGGGCTCGCCGCGCTGGCCGAGTGCCGGCGGGTGCTGGACGCCTCGGACCTGCGGATCTCGTTCCCGGTCGAGATCCGGGTGGCGCCCGCCGACGACATCCCGCTCTCCACGGCCTCGGCGCGCGACTCGTTCTACCTGGCCTTCCACACCCACCGCGACGCCGAGCACCGCGACTACTTCGCCCTGATGGAGTCGGTGATGACCACCCACGGCGGGCGCCCGCACTGGGGCAAGGTGCACACGCTGGACGCGGCGGCGCTGGCCGGCCTCTACCCGCGGTTCGGGGAGTTCCTGGCGCTGCGGGACCGTCTCGACCCGCACCGGGTCTTCGCCAACGACTACCTGCGGCGGGTCCTGGGCGACTGACGCCGGGCCGCCCCGGACCACCCGGTCAGCCGACGGGGATCACGCAGGGCTCGCCCTGCCGGAGCACCTCCAGGCGCCCGTCGACCCACCGCGGCGGGCAGGACAGGTCGAGGCTCGCCTCGGAGCCGTCGCCGCTGCCGACCAGCGAGCCGTCGTACGCCGAGAAGAGCAGCGTGCGGGCCCTGCCGCCGTCGTCGGCGAGCAGCACCGCCAGCCGCGAGCCGTCGGGCGCCAGCGATGCCTGGCGCACCGCCAGCCCGGACCAGCCCGCGGGAGCCAGCTCGGCGGCGCCGACGGCGAGTGGCACGTCGTACCCGGGCTCGAGCCCCGGACCCGTGACCACCCAGGCCAGGCCGTCCGTGCCACCCTCCCCGAGGGCCCGCACCCAGCCGATCGAGTCGGTGTCGACGAAGCCGCCCGTGACGCCGGGCGGCGTGGGCCCGCTGACCCGGGTGGCGTCGGTGTCCACGAACGCGACGCCGCCGTCCACCGCCGGCACGAGCACCAGGCGGCTGTCGGTGGACCACCGGTGGGCGAACCCCGGGGCGGCCGCCACCCCTTCGACCCGCTCGGGCTCCGTGCGGTCGGAGCGGAGCAGGTAGAGGTCGTTCGGCCCGCCGGGCCGCCGGGCCTGGAGGTAGGAGAGCCAGCGGCCGTCGGGGCTGAGCCCCAGCGCCACGGCGGAGCGGTCCTCCACCGGGTCGATGGTGAAGGAGGAGCCGTCGCTGCGCTCCACCAGCCAGCCGGCCTCCTGGCGCGCGGCGCGGACGTAGGTGGCGCCGTCGTCGGTCGGCGCCGCCACGGGGCTGCCGGGCGCCGCGGCGCCCGTTTCCGCGCCACCACCGCCGCCGGCACCGTCCCGGGCGCCGTCGGCCGACGCACCGCCGCGGGTCACGACGACGACCATCGCGACCACCAGGGTCAGCGCGATCCCCACCAGGAGGAGCATCAGCGGCCGGGCCGGCCTCGGGACGCGCCCGGTCGTACGAGCCCGACGTCGGCGCCCCTGGCTCATGCGCACAGGTTCCCAGGCCGGCCGTGGCCCGGGCGTCCGAACGCCGGAAAGGCGGCGACCGCTCTAGATCACCTGATCACCAGTGGCCGGTGTCCAGCAGCGTGCGACGCCCCGGAGGCAGCCCGTTGAAGGTCCGCAGCGAGCCGCGCCGGCCACCGCCCGCGGTGCCGTCGGGGTAGAACGCGACCACCGAGACGGAGGCGGGCGCCAGCTCCAGCGCGAACAGCGCGCTCAGCGGGGCGCCGACCGCGTGCGCGACGAGGGTCTTGATGGGTGTGACGTGGGAGGCGAGGACGACCGTCCGGCCCGCGTGCGCGTCGAGGACCCGGTCCAGACCGGCGAGCACCCGGGCGCGCACCTCCTCGAACGACTCCCCGCCGTGGGGCGCCGCGGCGAGGTCGCCGAGCCACGTGTCCATCCCGGCCCGGTCCGCGGCCGCGACCTCCCCGAAGGTGCGGCCCTCCCACGACCCGAAGTCCATCTCCGCGAAGTCCGCGTCCTCCTCGACGACGAGCCCGAGCTCGCCGGCGATCGCGTCCGCGGTCTCGCGGGTGCGCCGCACCGGGGAGGCGATCACCGCGTCCACCCGGTCCCCCAGCTCGGTCAGCCAGCGGGCCGCCAGGAGCGCCTGCTCGCGCCCCTCCGGCGAGAGCGGCGGGTCCTCGCCCGTCAGCCCGCCGGAGAAGCGGCGGCCGGACGTGTGGGCGGTGACGCCGTGCCGGACCAGGACCAGCGTGGTCGGCGGGCCGCCGGGACCCACCATCGGTGCTACAGGCCGCTCTCGTCGGTGCGGACCAGGATCCGCGAGCACTCCTCGCACCGCACGACCTCGTCGGCGGCGCGCGTGCGGATCTGGGCGATCTCGAGGTTGTCCAGCGTCAGCATGCAGCCGCCGCACTGGCGGGCCCGCAGCAGCGCCGCGCCGACGCCGCCCTTGGCGGCCCGCAGCTTCTCGTAGAGCGCCAGCAGGTCCGCGGCGATGCCCTCGGCCACCGGCGTGCGGCGGGCGGAGGCGTCCGCGATCCGCTCGTCGAGGGCCGCCGCCTCCTCGGCCCGCGCCTGGGTGAGCGCGGCGAGCTGCTGCTCGATCTCGGCGAGGTCGGAGGTGAGCGCCGTGAGCCCGGTCTGGGCCTCCTCCAGGCGCTCCATGACCTCGAGCTCCTCGTCCTCCAGGGTCCCGATGCGGCGCTCGAGGCTCTGCAGCTCGTGCTGCATCCGCTCCAGGTCCTTCGGGTTGCTGACCAGGCCGGCGTCGATCCGGTCCTGGTCGCGCTTGCGGCGCGCCTTGACCTGCTCCACGTCGGCGTCGGCCTGGGCCTGCACGACCGCGAGGTCGTCGACGACGATCTGCTGGTCGCGCACCCAACCGGTGGTCTCGGTACGACGCGACGTCAGCGTCGCGATCTCCGCCGCCTGCGGCGGGTTCGCCCGCTGATGGCGGAGCTGGTCGATCTGGGAGTCGATCGCCTGGAGCTCGAGCAGCTTCAGCTGGGCGGAGGGGTCGGCCTTCATACCCTCATTGTCCAGGGATCGGTGACGATTGTGCTCACCCGGGTCTCCACCGTCTCACCCAGCGCACCCTGCAGGCGTGCCTCGACCACCGGGAGCCACGTCCACTCGGCCGCCCAGTGGGCCACGTCGACCAGGGCGGGGCCGCCCTTCTCGACGAACTCGGCGGCCGGGTGGTGCCGCAGGTCGCTGGTCAGGTAGACGTCCACCCCGCTGCCCGCGACCCGGTCGAGGAGGAAGTCCCCGGCGCCACCGCAGAGAGCGACCCGCGAGACGAGACGGTCGGGGTCGCCGGCGACCCGCACGCCGTGCTCGGTGTGCGGCAGCGCCTTGGAGACGGTCTCGGCGAACTCGCGCAGCGTCACCGGCGGCAGGCTGCCGACCCGGCCCGTGCCGGTCTCGGTCAGCCCGGGGTCGGCGACCTCGCTGACGTCGTACGCGGGCTCCTCGTAGGGGTGGGCGGCGAGCATCGCGCTCACCACCGCTGCGCGCCGCGAGCGCAGCAGCACCGCCTCGACGCGGACCTCCTCGACCGTCTCGATCTCGCCGACCGTGCCGATCATCGGGTTGGCGCCCTCCAGGGGACGGAACCGCGTCTCGCCCGGGGCGCTGGTGAACGAGGCGAACTCGTAGTCGCCGAGCCGGCCGGCGCCGGCCTCGGCGATCGCCGCGCGCACCGGCGCCGCGGCGTCGGCGGGCACGTAGGCGGTCAGCTTGTCCATCGGCTCGCGCGGCGCCCGCAGGATCGGGGCAACGTCGGTGAGGCCGAGCGCGCGCGCCAGCGCGTCGGAGACCCCGTCGACCGCCTGGTCGGCGTTGGTGTGGGCGGTGAGCAGGGCACAGCCTGCGCCCGCGAGCGCGGCCAGCGTGCGGCCCTTCGGCGTCGTCGCGGGGAACCCGTGCACCGGCTTGAGGAAGAGCGGGTGGTGGACCACGAGCAGGTCGGCCTTCCACTCGGCGGCCTCCGCGGCGACGGCCTCGGTCGGGTCGACGGCGAACATCACGCGCCGCACCTCGCGCTCGGGATCGCCGTACACGAGGCCGACGGCGTCCCACGACTCGGCGGTGGCCGGTGGGTACCAGGTGTGGATCAGGTCCAGGACTTCCTTGAGGGCCGGCATGCCGGTCAGGGTAGCGGCGTCCCCCGACGCCGTGGGCGACCCCTCGACGCCGCCGAGTCGGCAGAAACTCTCCGCCGCCTCGGCGTCAGGTGGCGTGAGTCGGCAGAAAGTTTCGGCCGACTCGCGCTCAGGACGGGGGAACGTCGGCGAGGGTGGGCGCCACGACGTCGCGGAGCAGCGGCGCGATCCGGTCGGCCGGGACCGACGCGTCGGCCGGGTCCCACCACATCAGCTCCTCGATCTCCGCCTGCGGGCCGGTGAGCGAGACGAGGCGGGCGGTGAGCACCACGGCCTCGATCGTCCGCCCGTGCTCGTTGGCCGCCGGCGCGGTCCACTCCCCCAGCCGGGCCACGTCCGCGACCTCCGCACCGAGCTCCTCCCGGATCTCGCGGACGCCGGTCTGCTCGGGCGTCTCGCCGGGCTCGGGCTTGCCGCCGGGCTGCATGAACGCGGTGGTGCCGCGCTTGCGGACGGTCAGGAACCGCCCGTCGGCGTCCCGGACCGCGACGGCGACCACCCGGATGGGCGGCTCGGGGCTGGACACGGGCGGGGTGGTCGGTTCGGGCACGCCACGACGCTAGCGGTCCGCCGTACGTCCCGGGGCGTGCCCTGCGCCACCGCGTCGCACGGGGGTCCACGCGATGGCGCAGGGGTCCGGGGAGGCCCTGGCGGGCCCGGTCGGGCTCAGTTGACCTGGCGGTCGCGGTCGGCCCAGTACTCCTTGCGCAGCTTGAACTTCTGCAGCTTGCCGGTGGCGGTGCGGGCGAGCTCGTCGCGGAACTCCACCGACGTCGGCGACTTGTAGCCGGCCAGCCGCTCCTTGCACCAGGCGATCAGCTCCGCCTGCATCGCCTCGCCGGGCTCGGAGCCGTCGATGAGCACGACCAGCGCCTTGATCGTCTCGCCCCACTTCTCGCTCGGCACCCCGATCACGGCGACCTCCGCGACCGCGGGGTGGGAGAAGAGCGCGTCCTCGACCTCGATCGACGAGACGTTCTCGCCGCCGGTGATGATGACGTCCTTCTTGCGGTCGGAGATCGTCAGGTAGCCGTCGTCGCCGATGACGCCGCCGTCGCCGGTGTGGAACCAGCCGCCGGCGAGGCAGCGGTCGCTCTCCGCCGGGTTGTCCCAGTAGCCCTCCAGGACCACGTTGGACCGGGCCAGCACCTCGCCGGCGCTGTCCGGGTTGTCGTCGATCTTCAGGGTCACCCCGAGGGCCGGTGCGCCGGCACGCGTCAGCAGGGTGGCACGCTCCTCGGCCGGCAGGTCGTCCCACTCCTCGCGGGTGCGGTTGAAGGTGAGCACCGGCGAGGTCTCGGTGAGGCCGTAGATCTGGATGAACTCCCAGCCCAGCTCCTCCTGGACCCGGATCACGGTCTTCGTCGGCGGCGGGGCGCCGGCCATGATGATCCGGACCCGGTCGCGGCCGGGGATCGGGCCGTCCCAGTCCTGCGCCGCCTCCAGCACGGCGGCCGCGACCGCCGGGGCCGCGCACATGACGGTCACGCCGTGCTCCGCGACCCGGCGCAGGATCTCGGCGCCGTCGACCTTGCGCAGGATGACGTGCCGGGCGCCGACGCCGGTCATCGCGAACGGCATCCCCCAGCCGTTGGCGTGGAACTGGGGCAGCGTGTGCAGGTAGACGTCGCGGTCGCCGATCTGGGAGTGCAGGCCGAAGGTGACGGCGTTGGTCCAGATGTTGCGGTGGGTGATCTGGACGCCCTTGGGGCGGGCCGTCGTGCCCGAGGTGTAGTTGATCGTCGCGGTGGCGCCCTCGTCGTGCTCCCACGGCTCGGGTACGGCGCCGGGCTCGGCGTACAGGTCGGAGTCGGTGCCGAGCACGAACTTGTGCTCGCAGTCGACGCCCTTGAGCGACTCCTCGAGCTCGGGGTCGACGTACAGGACCCGGGCCCCGGAGTGCTCGACGATGTAGGAGACCTCGTCGGGGCGGAGGCGGAAGTTGACCGGGACCAGCACCCGTCCCCAGCCGGCGACGCCGTAGAACGAGGTCAGCAGCCGCGCGCTGTTCTGGCTGACCACGGCCACCCGCTCGCCGACGCCGATGCCGAGCTCGTCCAGCTTGGCGGCCTGGCGGCGGGCCAGGTCCCCCATCTGGGCATAGGTCAGCTCGCCGAGGCTGGCGGCGGGCTGGGACGGCTCGTCGACGATGCCGACGCGGTCGCCGTAGACGGTCTCGGCGCGGTCGAGGAAGTCGTTGACGCTGAACGGGACGAACATGGAACCTCCGCAGTGGTGTGATCACCGCCACGATAGGCAAGGTGACACAGGTCACGCCCACCCCCGATGGGGGACCGCGCGACGAGCGGCGCGAAGCGAGCGACCAGCGGTCGAGGGGTTCCGGTGGACGCAACAGGGATCGAACCTGTGACCGCCTCGTTGTAAGCGAGGAGCTCTACCGCTGAGCTATGCGTCCGTGCGAGCGGCGCTCACCCTACTGGACGCCTGCGCCGGCGGGCGAAGCAACACCGGCGGGCGGTGGTTTCGAGGCTCGCTTCGCTCGCACCTCAACCACCGGCCCGGCTCGCTTCGCTCGCACCTCAACCACCGGCACCGCTCGCTGCGCTCGCACCTCAACCACCGACACCCGCCACCGGCGGTCGCCCCGACCACAGAACTGACGGCTGCCATCGCGGAGAACGCGCAGCGAGGGCCGGGAGGGAGCGAAGCGACCGGACGGCACGAGCGAAGCTTCTCCGCGTGCAGCCGCCGCGGGCCGCCAGCGGACCTCGCACCGAGAAATGCCCGACCGCGAGGCCGGCAGCGTGTCGAGCGAAGCGAAGACACGCTCGGCCAGTCCAAAAATGAGTTGAACCGCTGGCGTCTCGGGTCACCAGCGGTTCAACAGGTAGAACGTTACCGGCACACACCCCCCCGTCAACGAATTCGGACGGAATCGAGCCCTTGGACCCAGGCGCCTAGTACCAACTGACTACCGCACCGGTATCCGAATTGAGGATCAGGGGCGTGGGGTCGCGCCGGCGTCGACCGCCCGGCGCAGCTCGACGAGGTGCTGGTCGAGGTCGCGGGCGTCCTGGGGGGCGCTGTGCACGGTCCAGGTGATGGTGCCGGCGCGGTCGACGATGAACGAGGAGCGCCGGGGGCCGCCGTTGGTCTCGTCGAGGACGCCGAAGGCCCGGGCCACCTCGCCGTGCGGCCAGAAGTCGCTGAGCAGCGGGAAGTTGAGGCCGTCGGTGTCGGCGAAGACCCGCAGCGCGTAGACGGGGTCGCAGGAGATCGCCAGGATCTCGGTGTCGAAGGTGAGGAACTCGTCGAGGCGCTGCCGGATCACCGACATCTCGCCGGTGCAGACGCCGGAGAAGGCGAAGGGGTAGAAGACCACCGCGACCGCCTTGCTCCCCCGGTACGACGCCAGCGAGACCTCCTGGCCGAACTGGTCGCGCAGGGTGAAGTCCGGGGCGGCATCGCCGACGCCCAACGGCTCGGTCCTGGGGGTCACGTACGGTTCACCAGCTCCCTCTTGAGCACCTTGCCGGTCGCGTTGCGCGGCAGCTCGGCGACGAACTCGATGTCGCGCGGCACCTTGTAGCGTGCCAGGTGGGCCCTCACGTGCTCCTTGAGGTCGTCCACGGAGAGCTCGTCGTGACCCTCCTCCCGCACGACGAAGGCGCGCAGCCGCTGCCCGAAGTCGTCGTCCTCGACGCCGACCGCGGCCGCCTCGTGGATCCCGGGGTGGCTGGCGAGGCAGTCCTCGACCTCGCGGGGGAAGACGTTCTCGCCGCCGGAGACGATCATCTCGTCGTCGCGGCCCTCGACGTAGAGCAGCCCGTCGCCGCCGAACCGGCCGACGTCGCCCGAGGCCATCAGGCCGTCGACGACCTCCTTGGCGCCGCCGCCGGTGTAGCCCTCGATCTGCAGACCGTTGCCGACGAAGATCCGCCCGGGCTCCCCCGGCGGGACCTCGTGCCCGTCGTGGTCGAGGATCCGGACGACCGTGGCGTGCGGGATCCGCCCGGCGGTGCCGGGGGCGGCGCGCAGGTCGGCGGGGGTGGCGATCGACGCCCAGGCGATCTCGGTGGAGCCGTAGATCGAGTACAGGTGGTCGCCGAACCGGTCCATCCACCGCTCGGGGAGGTCGCCGGGCAGCGCGGAGCCCGACGAGGCCACGACCTTCAGGTCGGGCAGCGGGTGCGCGTCGAGCACCTCGTCGGGCAGCGCGAGGATGCGCTGGAGCATCACCGGGATGGCGGCGAAGGAGTCGCACTGGTGGCGGTCGAGCAGCTCGAGCGCCTCCTCCGGGTCGAACCGGCGGCTGAGCACCAGCGTGGTGCCCAGCAGCATCGCGAGCTGGTAGTGCGCGAACCCCCAGGTGTGGAACAGCGGGGCCGCGACGTGGCAGCGCCAGCCGGCCTTGAGCGGCATCCGGGAGAGCAGCGAGACGGCGGCGGGGACGCCGCCCTGCGGTCGCGGCGCGCCCTTGGGGGTGCCCGTGGTGCCGGAGGTAAGGATGATGGTGCGCCCGCCCCGCTCCGGCGGCGTCAGGTCCGCCTCGTCGCCGGCGAGGATCATGCCGTCCAGCGAGTCCGGGTCGGGGCGCTCCGAACCCGGCGAGGGCTCGGTCCAGGCGAGCACGCGGTCCGCGACGGGCGCGCCGGCGAGGAGGTCGGTGAACTCCTCGTCGTGGACGACCACCCGGGGCCGCTCGCGCTCCAGCACGTCGGCCAGCTGGGGCCCCGCGAAGGCGGTGTTGAGGTAGAGGACGTCGGCGCCGAGCTTGCTGACCGCGATCGAGGCCTCGATGAACCCGCGGTGGTTGCGGCACAGCACGGCGACGCCGTCACCGGGGCCCACGCCGCGCCCGGCCAGCGCGTGGGCCAGCGCGTTGGTGCGCCGGTGCAGCTGGGCGTAGGTGAGGGAGCCGCGCTCGTCGATGATGGCGAGGTGGTCGGGCATCCGCAGCGCGACCGTGCGGAAGCCGCCCGCCGGGTGCGAGCCCCAGCGCTGCAGGGTCGCCGCCAGGCCGGCCAGCACCGTCGGCCGGTACGGCCGGACCACCCCGGCGGCGGTCAGCAGCCGCAGGCTGGTGGCGCCGTCGCGAACCCGTGCGGTGAGCGAGCCCACCGATCAGCCGTGGGACTTCGGCGCGACCAGTCGGGTCGCCGCCCAGTCCTTGCTGACGGTGGCCGAGGTGGTCTGGGAGAGGCCCGCGATCGGGGCCGCCTCCGCAATGTCCGCCGCGTCGACGGCGTTGGGGCGCCCGATCTTCGGCGTCAGCAGCCAGATCACGCCGCCGCCGACCAGGTCGGTGAGGGCGTCGACCAGGCCGTCGACGAGGTCGCCGTCGTCGTCGCGGTACCAGAGCAGGACGGCGTCGACCACGTTGCCGTAGTCACCGTCCACCATGTCGCCGTCGATGGAGTCCTCGATCGCGACCCGCAGGCCGTCGTCGGTGTCGGTGTCCCAGCCGAGTTCCTGGACGATCATGCCGGGCTTGAAGCCCAGCCGCTCCCCGGTGCTGGACGGTGCGGTACCGCCACCGGCGGTGGATGTCACGGTGCTACAACTCCTCAGGTCAGTGCCCGCACGGGGCGCGGGTCGGGAGTAGTCCAGCCGAGTCGACCTGCTCAGCGCAACCCATCTCGCGTTTTCGGCGAGGCGCGCCGCGTCACAGCCCGCTCCCGAGGCCGGTCGACGGAGCGTTTCGGCTGCTCAGCAGGTGGAACTACTGCGGGGTAGATTTTCCGGTCCGAGGATGAGTGCAACGATGGTCGGGTGACCCACGACTCCACACCCACCGGTGGCACCACCTCCGCCGCCCGCGGGTCGGCCCGTTCCGTCATCCACGAGGGCCTGCCGACCCAGCTTCCGGACATCGACCCCGACGAGACCCAGGACTGGCTCGCGTCCTTCGACGCGATGGTCGACGAGCGCGGCCGGGAGCGGGCCAGGTACGTGATGCTGCGCCTCCTCGAGCGCGCCCGCGAGTCCCGCGTCGGCGTGCCCGCGCTGCGCAGCACCGACTACATCAACACGATCCCGCCGGAGCGCGAGCCGTGGTTCCCCGGCGACGAGGACATCGAGCGCCGGATCCGCGCGTTCATCCGCTGGAACGCCGCGGTGACGGTCTCCAGCGCGAACCGCAAGGGCCTGGAGGTCGGCGGCCACATCGCCACCTACCAGTCCAGCGCGAGCCTCTACGAGGTCGGCTTCAACCACTTCTTCCGCGGTCACGACCACCCCGGCGGCGGCGACCAGGTCTTCATCCAGGGCCACGCCTCCCCCGGCATCTACGCCCGCGCCTTCCTCGAGGGCCGGCTCAGCGAGGAGCGGCTCTACCGCTTCCGCCAGGAGGTCCAGCACGGCACCGGCGCCGGCCTGTCGTCGTACCCGCACCCGCGGCTGATGCCGGAGTTCTGGGAGTTCCCCACGGTCTCCATGGGCCTGACCGGCATCAACTCCATCTACCAGGCGCGGTTCAACCGCTACCTGCAGAACCGCGGCATCAAGGACACCGGCGACCAGCGTGTCTGGGCGTTCCTCGGCGACGGCGAGATGGCCGAGCCGGAGTCGCTCGGCGCGATCCGGATCGCCGCCCGCGAGGAGCTCGACAACCTGGTCTGGGTCGTCAACTGCAACCTGCAGCAGCTCGACGGCCCGGTCACCGGCAACGGCAAGATCATCCAGGAGCTGGAGTCCAACTTCCGCGGCGCCGGCTGGAACGTGATCAAGGTCGTCTGGGGCCGCGAGTGGGACGACCTGCTGGCCCGCGACGTCGACGGTGTCCTGGTCAACCAGATGAACTCGACCCCCGACGGCGCGTTCCAGACCTTCTCCGTCGAGGACGGCGCCTACACCCGCGAGCACTTCTTCGGCTCCGACCCGCGGCTGCGGGCCATGGTCGAGCACATGACCGACCAGCAGATCCGCAAGCTCCCCCGCGGCGGTCACGACTACCGCAAGGTGTACGCCGCGTTCGACGCCGCCACCAAGCACGTCGGCCAGCCGACGGTGATCCTGGCCAAGACGGTCAAGGGCTGGACGATCGACGCCCTGGAGGGCAAGAACGCCACCCACCAGATGAAGAAGCTGACCAAGGAGGACGTGCGCCGCTTCCGCGACCGCCTCTACCTCCCGATCAGCGACCGAGACCTGGACACGGCGTACGAGGAGACCGGCAGCGCGCCGTTCTTCCACCCGGGCATGGACGCCCCGGAGATCGAGTACATGATGGAGCGGCGCCGCCAGCTCGGCGGCTCCGTGCCGAGCCGGAAGAACCGGTCCGCCCCGCTGACGCTGCCCGGCGACAAGACCTACGCCGAGCTGAAGAAGGGCGCGGGCCACAACAAGGTCGCCACCACGATGGCCGTGGTCCGGCTGCTCAAGGACTGGATGCGCGACCCGGAGATCGGCAAGCGGATCGTGCCGATCGCGCCGGACGAGTACCGGACCTTCGGCATGGATGCGATGTTCCCGTCGGCGAAGGTCTACGACCCGCACGGCCAGACCTTCGAGTCGGTGGACCGCAACATGCTGCTGTCCTACAAGATGTCGCCGCAGGGCCAGATGCTCCACGAGGGCATCTCGGAGGCGGGCGCGATGGCGTCGGCGACGGCGGCGGGGTCGGCGTACACGACCCACGGCGAGCAGATGATCCCGTTCTACATCTTCTACTCGATGTTCGGCTTCCAGCGGACCGGCGACTCGATCTGGGCGATGACCGACCAGCTCGCCCGCGGCTTCCTGGTCGGCGCGACCGCGGGCCGCACCACGCTGACCGGCGAGGGCCTCCAGCACGCCGACGGCCACTCCCCGCTGCTCGCGGCGACCAACCCGGCCGTGGTCCACTACGACCCCGCGTTCGCGTACGAGGTCGGCCACATCATGCGCTCGGGCCTGGAGCGGATGTACGGCACGAGCGAGGAGCACCCGCAGGGCGAGGACGTCGTCTTCTACCTGACCGTCTACAACGAGCCGGTGCCGCAGCCCGCCGAGCCCGAGGGCGTGGACGTCGAGGGGATCCTCAAGGGCATGCACCGGGTCTCGGTCGCCGAGGGCGAGGGACCGCGCGTCCAGCTGCTGGCCTCCGGCGTCGGCTTCCCGTGGGCCGAGGAGGCCGCCCGCCTGCTGGCCGACGAGTGGGGCGTCCGGGCCGACACCTGGTCGGTCACCTCCTGGAACGAGCTGGCCCGCGACGCCGTCGCCGCGGAGGACTGGAACCTGCTGCACCCCAGCGAGCAGCCGCGCCGCCCGTACGTGACCGACAAGCTCAACGGCGCCGAGGGCCCCGTCGTCGCGGTCTCGGACTACATGGCCGCCGTCCCGCTGCAGATCGCGCGCTGGGTCCCCGCGGACTACCGCGTGCTCGGCACGGACGGCTACGGCTTCGCCGACACCCGGCCCGCCGCGCGGCGGTACTTCCACGTCGACGCCCAGTCGGTGGTCGTCCAGGCCCTCGCCGGCCTGGCCGCCGCCGGCCAGATCGACCCGGCGCGGGTCAAGGAGGCCGTCGACCGCTACCAGATCGACGACCCGACCGCGGTCGCGGGCGTGAAGCAGGAGGGCGGCGACGCCTGAGCGGCGCCCACCACGTACGACGGCCCCGTCCCGGGTGGGACGGGGCCGTCGGCGTACCGGAGGGAGCGGGACCGGTGGTGCGGGGCTCGGCCCGGAGCCAGGCTCAGGCGCTGGCGCCCGGCGAGCGCACGCTCGTCAGCGGGGTCACCGACGACGTGGGCCCGGCGAGCAGCAGCCGCCGCCACCGCGCCCGGTTGTAGCGTGCGGGCTCGGTGGTCGAGATGAAGTCGTCGAGCAGCCGCACGAACCGCTCCGGGTCGGACTTGTGCGGGAAGTGGCCGGCGTCGTCGATCACCTCGACCCGCGCCCCGGGCGCGATCTCCGCCGCGTTCGAGGCGTGCGAGACGGGGATCACCTGGTCCTCGCGCCCCCACACGACCGCCATCGGCATCGCCTCGGTCAGGTAGGCGCGGTCGGCCATCGTGACCACCTGGCCGCGCCAGTCGATCACCGCCCGCACCAGGTGCCGGATCGCGTAGCGGGTCCCGCGGTCCTGCCAGGAGTCGATGATGGCGGCGATCTCGGGCAGGTCCCGGGTGAGCGGCCGCAGCGGGCCGCCGACCGCGCCGAGCGCGCGCAGCCCGGCCGTCTCGACGTGGCGCAGGCCGGGCAGGGTGAGCAGGCACATCGCGGTCTCCCACCCCGGCGCCTGGATCAGCCGGATGAACGGCGTCACCTGCGGCCCGAGGCCGCCGGTGGCGACGAGCATCACGCGCTCGGTGCGCTCGGGGAACTGGTAGCCGAACTGCATCGCCACGCCGCCGCCGAAGCTGTGCCCCACGACGGTCGCCTTGTCGTACCCGAGCACGGTGAGCAGGTCGCGCATCCCGTTGGCGTAGCCGCCGAGGGTGTAGTCGGCGCGGGGCTTGTCCGAGAGCCCGTGGCCGAGCAGGTCGGGCGCGATCACCGTGTACTTCTCGGCCAGCGCGTCGATCACCGGCTCCCAGGTCCGGTGGTCGCACGCCAGGCCGTGCAGCAGCAGCACGACCGGCCCCTCACCCTCCTTCACGTACGCGCGGCGCTTGCCGTGGATCGTGACGTAGTGCACCTGGTGGGGCTCTGCGCGGCCGGTCTCGCTCATGGCGATCTCCTGCCCGCGCCCCGCGATCGGGGTGGAGCGCGGTTCGGTGTCGGGGGTGGCTGGGGCGGGCCGGGCCGCGCTGCCCGGGTTCTTCACGATTCAACCACGGATGCCCGTGCCGGGGCACGAACCTCCGCTCCGCGCCCGGAGTCCTAGGCTGGCCCCATGGCCACCACCGACGCCCGCACCCGCGCGCTGGAGCAGCTCCGCGCCGCGGCGGGCGACCTGAGCCGCGCCGCGGTGAGCAGGATCGAGCGCGACCGCCCCTGGTTCCGCAACCTGCGGGCCGAGGAGCGCGCCTGGGTCGGCCAGGTCGTGCAGTCCGGCGTGCGCGGCTTCCTGGACTGGCTGGGCGCGGAGGGCGAGCTCGCGCTGCCCCGCGAGGAGGACCTCGTCGTCTCGCTCTTCGGCACCGTCCCGCAGGCACTGGCCGGGGTGATCGACCTGCGCCAGACCGTCGACCTGATCCGGCTGACGATCGACGAGGCCGAGAGGCAGATCGACCAGATCCTCGACCCCACGCTCACCCCGGACCTGCACGCCGGCATCCTCCGCTACGGCCGTGAGGTCGCGTTCGCCACCGCCGAGGTCTACGCCCGCGCCGCCGAGATGCGTGGCGCCTGGGACGCGCGCCTCGAGGCGCTGGTCGTCGACGCGGTGCTGCGCGAGGAGTCCGACGACGCGGTGCTCTCCCGGGCCAGCGCCGTCGGCTGGGCCGCGCGTGGCCAGGTGGCCGTGGTCGTCGGCCAGGCGACACCCGCGCAGGCCGAGGCGGGCGACTTCCACGAGATCCGGCGCGCCGCGCGCGCCGCCGGGCTGGACGCGCTCTGCGCCGTCCAGGGCCACCTCCTGGTGGTCATCCTGGGCGGCGTCTCCGACCCGGAGAAGGCGGCGGGCGCCGTGGTCGAGTGGTACGACGAGGGGCCGGTCGTGGTCGGCCCGGTGGCCGCGGACCTGTCCCACGCGCACGACTCCGCCACGTCCGCGCTGGCCGGCCTGCGGGCCGTCGCCGGCTGGCCGGACGCGCCGCGCCCGGTCTGCTCCCACGACCTGCTGCCGGAGCGGATCCTCGCCGGCGACGCCGACGCGCGCCGGGAGGCGGTGGACGCGGTCTACACCCCGGTCGCCTCGGCGCGGGGCTCCCTCGTGGAGACCCTGACCACCTACTTCGCCCAGGGCGCCACGATCGAGGCGACCGCGCGGGCGCTGTTCGTGCACCCCAACACGGTCCGGTACCGGCTCGGGCAGATCGCGGAGATCACCGGGTTCACCCCGAACCGTCCGCGGGACGCGCTGGTGCTGCAGATCGCTCTCATGCTCGGCCGGCAGCGCGGGGCGGCCACGCCCGATCCGACGTATCCGAACCGTCCGTTGTAGGGATCTCACAAAGCACCGGCCGACAAGTTCGTGAGGATCGGAGGCGGCGTTGTCGAGGCTCACAGGGCAGGCTGAGTGTGTGCTCGCAATCGTCGCCCCCGGCCAAGGCGCCCAGACCGCCGGCTTCCTCCGCCCCTGGCTCGCCGACCCGACCTTCGCCGCCCGCCTGGAGTGGCTGGGCGCGGTCGCCGGGCTCGACCTCACCCACTACGGCACGGAAGCGGACGACGACACCATCCGCGACACCAAGATCGCCCAGCCACTGCTCGTCGCGACCGCGATCCTCACCGCGCTCGAGCTCTTCCCGCCGTCGGGCGACGGCACGCCCGCCGACCTCGCCGGCGTGGGCGCCGTCACCGGCCACAGCGTCGGCGAGATCGGCGCGGCCTCCTTCGCCGGCGTGCTCTCCCCCGAGCAGGCGATGGTGCTGGTCCGCGAGCGCGGCAACGCGATGGCCGCGGCCTCCGCGGTCACCCCGACCGGGATGACCGCCGTCCTCGGCGGCGACCGCGACGAGGTGCTGGCCTACATCGAGAAGCACGGGCTCACCGCCGCCAACGACAACGGCCCGGGCCAGATCGTCGCCGCCGGCACGCTGGAGCAGCTCGCCGCCTTCGCCGACGACGCCCCCGCGAAGGCCAAGCTGCGGCCGCTCTCCGTGGCCGGCGCCTTCCACTCCGAGCACATGACCCCCGCCGTCGAGCACGTCACCCGCCTGTCCGGCGCGGTGCCGGTGCACGACGCCCGCGCGCCGTTCATCTCGAACGCCGACGGCACGGTCGTCCGCGACGGCCGCGAGGTGCTGACCAAGATCGTCGGCCAGATCGCCCGCCCGGTCCGCTGGGACCTGTGCCTGGAGACGATGGCCGGGCTCGGCGTCACCGGCATCCTGGAGCTGCCGCCCGCCGGCACGCTGACCGGCATCGCCAAGCGCTACTTCCGCGGCGGACCGCAGCCGGTGGAGACGCTCGCGCTCGGCGGACCCGACCAGGTCGAGGCCGCCCGCGAGTTCTGCGCCAAGCACGCCGACACCACGAGCGACACCGTGGCCGACGACGAGGGCGGTGCGGCATGAAGGGCCTGAGCGCGGCCTCCGGGGCCCCGTACTCCGCGCTGCTCGGCGTCGGCGCCTACCGGCCCGCCCGGGTGGTCCCGAACTCCGAGATCGTCGACGCGATCGACTCCAGCGACGAGTGGATCCAGCAGCGGTCGGGCATCAAGACGCGGCGGATCGCCTCCGAGGAGGAGACGGTGCCGATGATGGCCGTCGAGGCCTCGCGGAAGGCGCTGGAGCACGCCGGCCTCGACGCGCGCCAGGTCGACGCGGTCGTCGTGGCGACCGTGAGCCACCTGCTCGCGACCCCCTCGGCCGCGGCCGCCATCGCCCACGAGCTCGGCACCGACCAGGCCGCCGCTTTCGACATCTCGGCCGCCTGCGCGGGCTTCTGCCACGGCGTCGCGCTGGCCGACGGCATGATCCGCGCCGGCAGCGCCCGGCACGTGCTGGTGATCGGGGTCGAGCGGCTCAGCGACATCACCGACACCACCGACCGCGGCACCGCGTTCATCTTCGCGGACGGCGCCGGAGCGGTCGTCGTGGGACCCTCCGACACCCCCGGCATCGGCCCCGTCGTCTGGGGCTCCGACGGCGAGCACCAGGACCTGATCCGCTCGGTCAGCGAGACCGACCCGAGGCTGACCATGCAGGGCAGCGCCGTGTTCCGCTGGGCGTCGTACGAGATGGCGAAGGTGTCGCAGCAGGCGCTCGACCGCGCCGGCATCACGGCCGAGGAGCTCGACTGCTTCGTCCCCCACCAGGCCAACAACCGGATCACGGACACGATGGTCCGTGCCATGAAGCTCCCCGCCTCCGTGAAGGTGGGCCGCGACATCGTCGACGCGGGCAACACCTCCGCCGCGTCGATCCCCCTGGCGCTGGACCGGATGTACGCCGACGGCGACGCGAAGTCCGGCGACCGGGCCCTCCTGGTCGCGTTCGGCGCGGGCCTGGCGTACGCCGCCCAGGTCGTCGTCCTACCCTGAGACGCGACGCACCCCGACCGCCGGCCCGGCCCGCCGGTCCCCACCGCCTCCCACTCATCACCAACCAACGATGGAGAGAAACAGAATGAGCACCGAAGAGATCCGCGCCGCCCTCGCCGAGATCGTCAACGAGGTCGCCGGTGTCGACGCCGACGACGTCCAGCTGGACAAGTCCTTCGTGGACGACCTGGACGTCGACTCGCTGTCGATGGTCGAGGTCGTCGTCGAGGCCGAGGAGAAGTTCGGCGTCACCATCCCCGACGACGAGGTCAAGAACCTGAAGACCGTCGGCGACGCGGTCTCCTACATCGAGAAGGCCCAGGCCGCCTGATCGCGGAGCTGGGTTCGGAGCGAGTCGAGAGGTCCATCATGAGCCGTACACGTGTCGTGGTCACCGGGCTGGGCACCACCAACCCCCTCGGCGGCGATGCCGCCACCACCTGGGAGGGCATGGTCGCGGGACGGTCGGGCGTGCGCCGCCTGAGCGAGATCCCGGGTACGGAGGACTGGCCGGAGCTCGCGGTCAGCATCGCCGCCCCGGCGGCGGTCGACCCGACCGACGTGCTCGAGCGGGTCCGGGCCCGCCGACTCGACCGCTCCTCCCAGCTGGCCCTGGTCTCCGCGATGGAGGCCTGGGCCGACGCCGGCCTGGAGCAGCCGCAGGCCGACGGCGAGCTCGACGGCGACCGGATCGGCATCGCGATGGCGTCGGGCATCGGCGGCGTGCAGACGCTGCTCTCGAACTACGACGTGATGCTGGCCAAGGGCCCGCGCCGCGTCTCCCCGCTCGCCGTCCCGATGCTGATGGCGAACGCCCCGGCGGCCACGCTGAGCCTCCAGTTCGGCGCCCGGGCCGCGGTGAACACCCCGGTCTCGGCGTGCGCCTCGGGCAACGAGGCGATCTCGCTGGCCGCCGACCAGATCCGCCTCGGCCGCGCCGACATCGTGGTGGCCGGCGGCACCGAGTCGGCGATCCACCCGCTGCCGATGGCCGCCTTCGCCAACATGATGGCGCTGTCCAAGAACGCCGGCGACCCGGCGACGGTCTCCCGCCCGTGGGACACCGCGCGGGACGGGTTCGTCCTCGGCGAGGGTGCCGGCGCGCTGGTCCTCGAGTCGTACGAGCACGCCCGCGCCCGCGGCGCCCGGATCTACGCCGAGGTGCTCGGCACCGGCATCACCGCGGACTCCCACGACATCGCCCAGCCGGACCCCGAGGGCCGCGGCGGCACCCGGGCGCTCCAGCGCGCGCTGGCCGACGGCGAGATCTCGCCGTCCGACGTGGCGCACGTCAACGCGCACGCCACCTCGACCCCGCAGGGCGACGTGGCCGAGTCGCTGATGCTGCACGCCGTCCTCGGCGCCCACGCCGAGGAGATCGTGGTGACCAGCACCAAGTCGATGACCGGGCACCTGCTCGGCGGCGCCGGCGCGGTGGAGGGTGTGGCCACCGTGCTCGCCCTGCACCACCGGCTCTCCCCGCCGACCATCAACCTGGACAACCTCGACCCCGCCGTCGAGCTGGACATCGCGACCAAGCCGCGCGACCTCCCGCTGGGCGACATCGTGGCGCTGAACAACTCGTTCGGCTTCGGCGGCGCCAACGTCGCGGTCGCCTTCGGCAGCGTCTGAGGCTCCCCACAACGGCGAAAGGCCGGCTGAGCGATGCTCAGCCGGCCTTTCTCGTACGTTCTGCGTGCGTCCCTGCTCGGACGACCTCTTGCTCGGACGACCTCTTGCTCAGACGACCTGGTGCAGCCAGCGGACGGGGGCCCCGTCGCCGGCGTACCGGAAGGTCTCCAGCTCGTCGTCCCAGGGCTTGCCCAGGAGCTTGTCGATCTCGTTCTCGATCGTGGTCTCCCCCAGGGCCGCGCGCACCGTCGCGGCGCGGAGCCGGTCCTCGGGGATCATGATGTCGCCGTGCAGGCCGGTCACGGCGTGGAAGACGCCGAGCTCGGGGGTGTAGGAGAACCGGGTGCCCTCCGTGGTGGCGGTGGGCTCCTCGGTCACCTCGAAGCGGACGTGGTTCCAGCCGCGCAGCGCCGACGCCATCGACGCGGCGGATCCCGCCTTGCCCGACCAGGAGAACTCGGCCCGGTAGGTGCCGGCCTGGGCAGGCTGCGGCGTCCAGTCCGGGCTCACGGCAACGCCGAGCACACCGCCCACGGCCCACTCGATGTGAGGGCACAACGCGGACGGTGCTGAGTGGACGTAGAACACGCCGCGGGTAGCACTGTTGCTGTGGGTCACCCTGGTCTCCTCGATCTGCCTTTCACTCCGGCGCGAGCTACGCCTTCCCCAGCGGTCTCACGAAGCGAGTCGGCATCGAGTAGCTCGAGTGACTCCTGTGGAGTTGTGGCCCCATTGTTACCCATGGGGCGGTAGAAAACCAGCGTATCCGCGCGTCCGGCGCGGGCGTGTCACTGCCCGAGCGCGTCCTCCGGCGCCTCGGCCCCCATCATCGCCTCCAGCACCGCCCGAGCGATACCCAATCCACCCAGATGGCTCTCCCCGTCGATCACCGAGAGGCTGGCGTCGGGCAGCCGCGCGACGACGTGCTGGCCGTGCGCGAACGGCACGATGTGGTCCTCGTCGCCGTGCCACCAGCGCACCGGGACCGCGACGTCGGCCAGCGCGAAGCCCCAGTCGCGCGTGAAGAGCACCAGGTCCGCCAGCGGCGCCGTCGTCTGGAAGCGGGCGCCGTTGAGCAGGTCGTCGAGGAACATCGCCTTGAACTCGGGCCGCGCGAGCAGCGCCTTGTCGCCGGCCGGCTGCACCGAGGCGTAGAGGTCCAGCGCCGGGCCCGCCAGCGGGCGCACCACCCGGATGGTCCCGGTGATCGCCGCACCCAGCGGGCGTCGTACCGCGGCCAGCGCCGGGGCCAGCCGCACCGCGAGCTGGATGGGACCGCCGGGCGCCGCGTCGGGCCCGCGGGTCGGCGCCACCCCGCCCAGCACGCCGATCCCCGTGACGCGCTCCGGCATCGCGGCGCCGACCGCGAGCGCGTAGGGGCCGCCACCGGAGAGCCCGATCACCCCGAACTCACCGACGCCGAGCGCGTCCAGCAGCAGGCGCAGGTCCTCGGTGAAGTCCAGGATGTTGGGGTACAGGTACGGCGTCGAGGTGCCGATCCCGGGCCGGTCCACGCCGATGATCCGGATGCCGGCGGCAGCGGCGTAGGTGCGGGCCTCCACCGGGATCTGGCGTCGCCCGCCGGGCGTGCCGTGCAGCCAGACCAGCGGGCGCCCGTGCGGCGACCCGTACTCCGCGAAGCTCAACCGCCGCCCGTCCCGTACCGCGACGCTCCCCTCGAGCGTCGGGCGTTGGACGGCATCGGGGCCACCCCACATCGACCGCAGCTGCGCGCTCATGCCCAGGAGTGTGGCACGCGCCACGCGGCGCGGGCGCGATGTCCTAGCCTTCGGCCATGGACACCGCTCCCCCCGGTCCTGGCGACCCCACGCGGCGTGCCGCGGACCTCGAGGTGGGCACGGCCGCCCGGGCGGGCCGGGAGTCCCGGTGGTGGGCACCGACGATCACGACGCTGACCGTGGCGGTCGCCGTCGGCTGGGCCGCCTGGTACGCGCTCACGCCGGAGCCGCTGCCGATCAGCGAGGACAGGGTCACCGCCGTGGGCAGCACCCGGGCGCCCGTGTACATCGGCATGTTCACCCTGCCCGCCGGGGTGGACCGAACGCTTCACGTCGCCGGGGTCAGGACGCGCGCCACCGCGAGCGGTGAGGTCGAGGTGGCGCCGCTGCTGTGCCGGGACGGCAGCATCGGCGTGACCAGCGCGCCGGAGCGGTTCTGCGCGGCGGTCGACGACCCCGCCGGCGCCACCATGGCCGACGGCGACTCGATCGTCCTGGAGGTCAGCGCGGACGCGGGGGTGCTCGTCGAGATCGAGCGGATCCGCGTCGCGTTCCGCGAGCAGCTCCGCTGGGGCACCGCGCCCGCCGGGAAGGCGGGCGCGACCGTGACCCTCGACGGCGCGACCGTGACCCTCGACGGGGAGTAGCGGCGGCCCGCTGGCCTCAGCCGAGCCGCTTCTCGAGCGCCGCGGCGCGGTCCGCCGCGTCCGTGAGCTCCTCGCCGTCGATGGCGTCGGTCCGGTGGAACCAGGTGAGCGCGTCCTGGAGACGGTCGGCCTGCTCGAGGGTGTCCGCGTAGGCGTAGCGCAGCCGCACCACCCAGGGCTCGCGGGTCTTGTTGTTGAGCGGAGCGAGCTCCAGCGTGCGCAGCGCGGCGTCGAACTGGCCGAGGTCGCGACGAGCGCCCGCCTCCACGATCGTCATCTCGGCCTTCGCCGGGGCGTCGAAGTTGGCGACGGCCGGGCTCTTGGCCAGCTCCAGCGCGCGCTTGGCGTTGCCCAGCGCGCGGTGGCAGTCCGCCATGATCGGCAGGTACGCCGTGGCGCCGTTCATCCGCTTCGCGGCGCGCAGCTCGGCCAGCGCCTCGGAGTAGCGCCCGGCGGCGTAGGCGGCCTCGCCGGCGGCCTCGCGGACCACGGCGAGCCGGGACGCGCGGGCGCGCGCCGCCAGCGTGTGCTGGTAGGCGGTCTCCGGGTCCTCGTCGATCAGCGCGCCGGCGGCGGCGAGGTGACGCGACACCCGCAAGGCGAGCTTGTCGGGGAGGCTCTTGAGCTGGGCGCGGATCGCGGGCGCGAGCTCCTTGCCGGTGATCTCGTCCGGAAGCGGCGGACCGTCGTAGACCGCCTGCTCCTTGGTCCGCTCCTCGCGGTCGCGCGGCGGACGCGAGCCGCCCGAGCGCTGGCCCTGCCCCTGGCCCTGGCCGCGACGTTCCTGCGAACCGCGCCGGTCGCCGCCGTCCTTGCCCCGGCCGCCCGAGCGGGCGCCCCCGGAGCGCGACTGACCGCCCGCGCGGCCCTGGCCGCCGCGACGGTCGCTACTGCCTGCGCCGGAGCCCGACCGTCCCTGCGGACCGCCGCTGCGGCGTGAACCCTGCTGCTCTGCCACGACCAGCTCTCTCTTCTCGTGTCGAAGTGGTGCCAAATACAGTAGAGGCCACCCGAAGGTGGCCTCTACTCGCAAGCGGCGCGTCGGGGGACGCGGCCCACGCCTGCTCCAATGTTTGTCCGGCGGCGTCCTACTCTCCCACAGCCTCTCGGTTGCAGTACCATCGGCGCTGGCAGGCTTAACTTCCGGGTTCGGTATGGGACCGGGTGTTTCCCTGCCGC